>NZ_AWXE01000002.1 GCF_000469155.1 Candidatus Micropelagos thuwalensis
CAATTGATATATTGTTTTCCATTAATGTAAACTCAACATCACTTATCCCTTGTCCCGCTAACCACTGTCGGCGTTCTTCTATTTCATTTACGCTATGGCAAATAACTCTGTTATAATAAATAGGGGTGTTAAATTTTAATAATGGTGAATGTGGTAAGTAAATGACCTCCACTTTTTTGTTTAGAAAGAACTTCCCGGTTACATTTCCAAACGCACTAAGATCAGTATTTATAAATACTTTTTTTGCATTTATTCGCGTTACATTTAAAAAAAACTCAACAAAAAAAATATCACACAGGTAATCAAAGCATTTATTGTTATCCATTAAGATTTTTCTTATTTCAATTTTATGCAACTGAAGCCTTTTTTAGCAGATACCCATAGTAACGTATGAAGAGACTAAAATTCATAACCATTAAATTTTCATTAGTGGCCTGAATTTTAGAGCCTGGAAAGTGAATTATTTCCACTTGCTGATTATTTTTAAGTACTCTTTTTGCATTAAATAGCTGGTTGGTTGATGCCGTAAAACATATGGATTTTCCATCATATTTACCAAGTACTTGCTGCTTATCCCCATAACGTAAAGTTCCAATCAACAACTTTAAAAGATGAATAACAATTCTTGGTTTTCCAGTAATTTTTGGATAAGGAATCCGCTTAACTAATCTTGGTTCTTTTAAAACTAAAATAGCATATTGGTAGGCTAGGACTCTTAATTCAGACTCAGAATATTTAAAGCTTTCAATCATTTAAAATATCTGACCATTGCAAAATCTCTAGTGCGTTTATATCTCGAGCAAGTTTTTTGCCAATTAATTCGTAGTATTGTGATGCTGGTATTCCAGACAATGGCCTTAAAATAACTACATCCTCAGGTTTAATCGTTGCCCCTTTTGGAAGGTATTTATTTAAATATATTGATCTCCGAAAGGATTTGTCATGGCCATTTATTTTTTCAATTCCCAACAATGATTTTTCATACGATCCTTGAAGATCACGAACTTGATCAGAGAATTTAATAAGTTCTCTAAAATCGTCTGCTGTTTTGGAAACAATATGATCTCTAAAATCTGATTTAATAGACTTATCGGTAAAATGGGCTTCTATAGTCCTTGCACCCATCGCTATTGCGACTTGAATGGCAGTAGTACCAACAGTGTGATCAGAATACCCAACTTCGTAATTCGGGAATAAATTCTTATAGGTTCCCATTACATTCAAATTAGCATCTGAGAATTCAATTGGATACATAGATGTGCATTGTAAAATATGGTGATTTAAATTTCCTAAATCACAACTGCTATAAAATTTTTCAATCATGCTAACTGCTGCTTCAACTTCTTGAATATCAGCTATACCTGTAGATAAAATTATTGGCTTTTGATAAGAGGACAAAATTTCAAAAAATTTATAATTAGTTAAATCCCCTGATCCTACCTTTACAAAACGCATATAAGGAACAAGTTGACTCAGCATCTCTTCATTCCAAACCGATGCCATATAATCAACATTTCGCTTTAAACATATTTCAGCCAGTTCAATATGATCATCCAATGATAGCGTAAATCTGTTAAAATGTTTTACCCGATCTGGATCGACCAGCCTGTTTGCTATTCCATCACCGGTATAAGCCTGAAATTTTACCGCATCAACGCCACACTCTATCGCCTGATTTAACAAATCTTTGGCTAAACTAAAATCACCTTCGTGATTACCGCCTATTTCTGCGATAAAATAAACGCTCGTTTTATTCTCTGTATTCACTGTTGATCCTAAAAGTATTTTAAGCACTAAGAAGTTAACAAAGAATTTCTATCATATATTTGATAAACCGTATTCCAAAATTGACTTAATTAACTAGGCATTTGATTTAGGATTAATCTAAAGTCAAAGATATTACTTATTGATGGCTCTTGCTGATTAAACCTTAACCGGAGGGGATTTCTGATTTATTAACCGCAGTTAATACTATGGACTTCAGAATGAATTTTAATTTGTCGAATAAGAATTAATTATACCAGAGTCATTGAGGTTTATTTCTTAACCCAAATAGCCTCAAAATAACCACCGGTTTGAGAAAGTCTTTTATGTGCGTGCCAAGCATCCTGCTCGTCTAATAAATTATAATCTGAAAGAAAATTTTTGTAATCCCCAATAGTTATTGGGTTTATTACATGGGTTTCACCAGTTGTTTCTTTACCATGGCGCGCTTGAAGTAAGTATATCCACTTAGCCTTTCCCTTAATATATTTAAGATAGTTTTTAACAATCTCAGGCTCCATTTCACCAAAACTTGCGGCATTCCAAAAAACATCAAAATCAAAATTAATGAGTAGTGGAACTTTCCAACTTCCAAAAAAATGAACTTTCCCTTTTTGAACTCCTGATAAATCCTCCCATGTAAGAGTCTCATCAATCCCTACAATTTTATCTTCACCAAGTGCCTCAGAAAGATATTTTTCACATAAATATAACTGAGAAGGTAAATCGAAACATAATACTGTCATGTTGGGATATAATTTTTTTAAAACTTCAATCTGATAACCTGAGCCAGATCCAAGTTCTACAATGATTTCATTTCCTTTAAATGCAATATGCTTTTGGGCGAAACAATATCTCCGATAGTAACTTAGAAAAGGAACAGTATATTTTTTCCCATCAATCTCAAATAAATCCTTTGGACCACCAAATGAAGACACCTCAATATCGCTTATTGGGATTGAATTGGTAATTTCTGACATTAACTTACAGTGAAGATATGCCATTTCTTGAATATCTGATGTACTTAGTTTGTAGGGAAGTATTGACCTATCACCAATAATATATTTTTGAATAAATTTCAGAAGAAACTTTTTCCCAAAGGATAAGCTAGGGTGATATGTGTAAACGCCATCAATGAACCCGAAAGTTGAAAGTATCGGATATTTCCCTGAGCGTAATTGATTAAAATCCATATCGCGAATGACATTGATGATTTTTTTTCATATGAAGCCCAGTAATTTGCAACTTGAAACTCTTTTGGCGACTTTACATACTCTTCCAATAGGGCATCTAATTTTTTAATATCCATATGAAATCTTCTCTCTAGCTAAGGTATCAATTTTTGGTAAATCCATGCCTACCTAACATATTTGATTTTAAATTGTTAAGAGTCTGTCGGCAAATTTATTCCAGAGTGATAAAACTTCTATCAATTTTTTCATCTATAAGTAGTATATATTTTTATAGGTAGAATGCGTTATCACCAGAGAATGGTAAATTCTAGGATTGATTAATAGTAAGTATTTTTTTTTGTTAATTAAATACTTTTTCTGAAAGCTTAAAACATTCTTTTTACTCATATTAAATACAATTAAGCCTTTTGCCTAATTATATTTTTTACTCTTCTTCCGATATTATTGTCTGTGCAATAAAGTTTGCAACTTCTAAGTCTTCATGGGAACGTATTTCGAATGAGGATATTTTATCCACGATGACATGGCCCATCTTTTCAGATATAGAATTTATCTTATTTCCCAACAAATCTTTCCGAAATACAGACACACCACCCCGTCTTATATAGATGTCATCTCTTTCGTTTCTTACAAAGGTGTCAACCCAGGGTTTTAAACCAGTACCATCATGATAATAAAATATTGAGTTATCCATCATCACTGTGTCAACGGAAATACTGCCAAACAAAAACATAGAATAAATAGCGCTATCAATATAATTATGTCGGCTAAATGGGTAGTCTAATGTCAAAACCACAATATTTTTAGGCTCTTGTTCTATGTTATTTTCAAAATAATTTTCGATAGAATGGTTAATACTTGTTCCAGGCAAAGAAAATTTCTTATCACGTAGAGAGATATCAACCATTGGTTCGTTTTGAAATGTTTTAGAGATATCTGACGCAAGATCTGGACTGTCGACTAATATAATAATTTTATTAACTAATTCTGATTTTTTAGCTTTCTTAACGCCCCACTCCACAATTGTTTCATTCCCAAGACGCATCAATGCATATTCCTCTCCATTCAACAGCTGACTTCGGACAGGTATAAATGCGTATGTCTTTTCTTTTTTAAAACCACGTCTTTTTGCATGATTTTTATAGATACTGCCCTTTGTTGACAGAATCCTATTTTCATCAGTAGTTAAACTCTGCGAGTGTTTTCTGTAATAAAATAAGGGTTCGTTTACATTGAGAACATCATACTTTTCAGTCAAGCTAAGCCAAATATCCACACCATCTTGACACTTAAGAGTTTCATTATGGCCACCAACATTAAAGTAACATTCTTTTTTTATTAACGTACAAGCGCCATGTGCAGGCTTGTCGAGCATTGTAACATTATCAGAAAATTCGTGCCTCTTTATTTGTCTTAAAATGTTACCAAATTCGTCAACTTCAAAGTAGTCTGGAAAAACTAAAGCAGTGGTATTTGAGGTTTCAATTTTATTAACCAATTTCTCAATACAAGTTTCCTCCAACCAATCATCAGCATCCAACCTAACTACATAATCACCTTTTGCTATCGTAAAAGCTTTTATTATAGACTTAACTAATCCCATGTTTTGCTGTCTGATGACCGTTACCTGACTAGAAAATTCCTTTAATATCTCACCAGAATTGTCTGTTGATCCATCATCAATTACCAAAACTTCTATATCTTTATATGTTTGAGAAAGAACACTTTTTATGGCTTTTGAAAGATATCTTCCATAATTATAATTTAAAATATAAACAGTTACTTTAGACATAGGTTCATCTTATTAAATTTAGTGTAATGGTGTGAGGAAAGTAATTTTACAATCTTAGATTTTGAACAATCTCGCATAATCATCAATGGTATCAATACTTCTATCTTCACCTTCAACAGCAAAATCTTTGATTAATTGCACTTCAAAGTTCTCAAAAAAAGTCGGTATAACATGCTCGGCCTCGTAACTATTTAATTTCTTGTCGTCCACAGACAGTAAAGCGTTAGAAGTTATAACATCTACTGACAAACCCTTTGGGACATAGCGTGTTATTTGATCACCTTTAATTTCTCGAGTTGTCGTTAGCGCAGGATTACTTTGCAAATGTTTTTTTATGCAATGCTCTATTAGATAAAAGTTAATGAGAGGATTATCACCAGTTAGCCTAACTATATGCTTAAACCCAGTTTCTGAAGCAACCTTTTGGTAACGACTAAAAACATTTTCTTCATCACCACGGATAACATTGTAGCCTAAATGCTCAATATATTCAGTTAGCAAATCATCTATTGGAGAAGTTGAAGTCGCAATGCAGAGATATTTTTTATCAACGCCACAATTTATAAGCGACTTTATTAAATATCCAATAATTGTTGTTCCTCCGTAATATAGAAGAGCTTTACCAGGTAGTCTGGTGGATCCAAGTCTTGACTGAATTACAAAACCAACATCTTCGTTTTCAAACATTTTTAATTTTCCTGCTTAAGAAAAATCATATTTTAAATCTCTCATATCTCAAAATTACTTATAAAATGATCACAGTTGAGATGATTGGCCAGTAAATCCTTAATTTCTTTACCGACCCCCACAAATGGCACACCCATTTTTGAAGCGGCCTGCCAGTCTGCTAATGCATCTCCAAAAAAAATAAGTTCCGACGGAGTAACCTGGTGTTTTGTTAAAATAATACCAAGGTTGTCATATTTTGAGGTCGGTGAACCAAAAATATCGATAAAGTACTTAGCCATTTTCCGTTCAATGACAATTTGTTCTATTTCCAACTGGGGAGTCGCTGAAACAATTACACAGTCAATTTTTTCTTCATAAAGTTTTTGTAAAAAATCCTGAGCACCAGGTATCCAGTTTGACGAGATTACCTGAGTTACAACTAATTCCGAAAACTTTTGAGACATCCTTTCTATGTCCTTCAACTCTAATTTTTCCCCTAAGTAGGTTTCATGATAATACTTAAATTTTTTAAATCTTGACATTCCACCATTTTGTAAGTGGTGGCTTCGCACTTTTTTGACTATTGACGAACCATATTCTTCATACATTTGTTCGTAAGCTTTTGCTTTAATACCGACAGAGTCTACGAGCACCCCGTCGAAATCAAAAACGACAATTTTTTTATCAGAAATTAGATCAAATAGAGAGGGCACATTTAAACTTCATAAATTTTGCAAAAACGTTAAATACAATTATTAAAAAAGTATTTTCCTGAATTCATAAAGGTAAGAGTGTTTGAATAGTCAATTGTCATTTTCTATTTCAGAGGAAATTTCTTCGATAATGTCATACACTCCTTGTCCAATATCAATAAATTCATCAGGCACAAGTTTTTTTGCTGTTTTTGGCCGATAACGATATGGCGTCATAACATAATGATCATTATTACTTTCTTCATCTAAAAATACTACGTTTCTTTTAGCACCAGTAATTTCAAAAATTAAATCTATTAATTCGTTAGAATTCAGGATTTGTTGCCCAGTGACAGTAATTGCTTGATTCTTGTGCTTATTATCTAAAACATCAACACTTAATCTAGCTGCATCTAATACGTGAATATATTCTCTTCGTTCTTTTCCAGTACCATTATATTCTAGCTTACCACTACGAATTACTTGATTAATATACTTCCTTAAACCATTCCAATCCTGAGCCCTTGGGCCATATAATGACCCATACCGTAACAGAGTATAATCAACCTCAAATTTCTCACTATAACTTTCAATAATTATTTCAGATGCCTGTTTGCTTGCCCTGTAAAAAGAACCGTGTGGACTATGTACGTACATTGTAGAAGCGTATACGAAACGTTCTATACCCTCCTGCACTGCGGCTTCCATCGCAATAGTTGCACCTAGAACATTTTGATTAATTGTATCAAAAGGTCGCTGCCTAGCCTCACCAATATCAGCAATACCTCCAAAATGATAAAGGTATTTAGCTCCCTCCATAGTTTTGGCTAGAGCATCTAGGTCTAACATATCACCTGAAACAAAATCCTGCCCCTCTCTGAGCCATGCAGATTTTTCACGATCAAAGATAGTAACCTTATAACCACGTTTACTAAGCTCATCAGCAGTATGGCTCCCCATAAAACCAGAACCACCAATCACTATAACTCTGTCCATTGGATTAATGCTTTCTATAATTCATGTTGTTGTGAAATATATTCTATTTCCGGCACTTCGCTTTCTAATGCCTCACCATTTATGAATCTAACCGCCTCTTCAGTAGCTTCTATTTCCATACGAGTTCTACAATCAACGGACATAGATCCCATATGAGCAGTTAATATGCAATTTTCTAATTTAGTAAGGTTTCCAGAATAGGGTTCATCATTAAAAACATCGATTGCCGCTCCATTTAAATGGCCTGACTTCATTACTTCGTAAAGATCATTTTCATTAACAATACCCCCTCTACTCGTGTTAATGATAACAGCGTCGGGTTTCATCATCAAAAGTTGTTTGGATTTGATCATATCCTTAGTAGATGTTGTGAGAGGTAAGTGGAGAGATATAGCATCGGCTTCTCGATAAATTGTTTCTTTATCAACCCATTCTAACTTGAACTTTCTGCTCAGCTCATGATTTGGAGATAAATCATTGACTAATAATCTTGGTGTTCCGAAAGCCCTCGTCCTATTTAATACTCGCGTGCCAATTCGGCCTACTCCAATTACTCCTATTGTTGAGTCAGCAATTCTTTTTCCAAAATATCTATGCCAAAGACCATTATGCATTTGTAAATTAGACACATGAACAGATCTAAGTAGTGTAATTAACAACCCCATCGTCAACTCTGCAACAGCAGGTGCTGGAGCATCCGGGGTATATGATACTTTTACCCCTCTGTTTCTTGCTGCTATCAAATCTACGCTATCGAGCCCTATACCTACTCTTGAAATCATTTTCAGTTTAGATGCTTTTTCTAGGACCGCTTCAGTTATTGGCTCAGTTCCTGCAATGATAATATCATAATCATGAACCATCTCCATCAGATCGCCTTCAGTCAGCTTCCGATTAAGTGGATTGATTACATATTCAACTTTTGTACCCTGAAGCATTTCAAGTGGGAGAGTGTTCTTTTCACCAAAAGGTACAGTTGTAATAAGAACTTTCATAGCCACTCCCCCAGGGTAAAAAAATAGTCTTTAAAATTTCAAATGAATATTATGGCAATACATTGATTTTAATATTTTGTTAATAGACATTGATTCTACAGAAGAAAAAGAACTGATAACTAATTTGATTGATTTCCGCTTAGTTTTTAATTTTAACCACATGCAAATTTAATAATTAACGAGTAATTATAATTGAGTATTCTTCATCTAGCACGGGTATTCCGTCAAATATAGGGAAAGCTCGTTTAGCTTTTTCAGAGTAGAAGTAATTATCCAGCATTTTCATTTCTGATTTAGTAATCGGACACACAAAAGGTATATTTTTATTTTTTGAGGTAGATGCATTATTTTTACTAATTTTGTAACAAGCTGTGTGATTAAGAGGATTTGCACTGTTTCTCATTAAATAAGGAGAATGAACAGTAATATTACTCTTCTTATTTAAAAAAGCTGGTATGCCCCTTACATAGTCATTATTTAACATCTTTAGTTTTTGAGTTAACGAACCTAGTTCGTAAGATGGTTCAAATAAATATACATAATTCTTAGAAACTCTTAATATTTCATCGAGCGCATCTTGATAGATATGCGGCATTTGCTCGAGTGTGTGACGTGTCACTACCAAGTCAAAAGAATTATCTGGGAAGGGAAGTTTAGTCGCATTAGCCTTAGCTACCACTGGGTGTTTATCGTGTCTTTTTTTAAATTCTTCTAAACCGTGCCTAATGCGATTAAGAGATAAATCTACACCAAAACATTCTATATTCGGACCAAAGCATTGATAAATGTCCTCTAAAGTTGTTAGTTCTCCAACACCAACTTCAAGAACAGTCTGAAATTTACATTCAGAAAGTTTATCGCGTATTTCTAATCTAATCTCACGCATATTGTCGATGCTTGAAATTTCTTGAATTTCACCATTAACAACTGAATAACGCAATTTGTGAGAGTAGTAGTTATCTTGTATGTAGGCACCAGCAATTTCATCGTACTGCATTTCTACGACCTTGCTGGTTCTACGTAATCCTTTTAATCGTTTAACGGGTATCGATAAGATAGAGATGATTAATGTAGTGTATTTTTTTGATTTCCAGGTACCCTTTTTAGCGCCCATAACCCTTACAATGAGCGGAATGATAATTTGTTTGAAAAATTTACTTACTGACATCGATATTTCTCTAACAATCTAGACACATTCAATGTTGGAAGTTTGATTTTCACAATTAATTTTAACAATAAATAGGGCTGTCCTAGTGTCGCAATTGTAATAGTGCTGCAGCGTAATTTGCGGATTAGACTTAAGCCAATCTAATACTGCCCCTTGAACACCTGTGCTTGATATCCCCTTATTCCTAAACCAATCATCAAAAATCAAAACCGATCCAGTTTTAAGATAGGGAGTTATAAAATTAAGAACATCAACGCTTGACTCGTAAATATCGCAGTCAATGTAAGCCACTGCAATTTGTCTCAAATTAAGCGCATCGGCTGCTTCTTTATTTAAACTCTCATTAAACCAACCTTTGGTTATAGTTACTCGGTCCATATCCAGCCCAGCATCAGAAATTCTATTGCGAAACAATTCTTCAGTTGCACTGTAATTACCTGCAAAGTATTGAATTGGATTTGAAACATTTTTGGTTTCGGGTAAACCTTCGAAACTGTCGAAAGCATGAAATTTCATATCAACAAACATGTTTTTTTCGCCGGTTGCTTTCACACCAACATTATAAAATGTATTACTGTAATTATTGATTTGATTGTATGCCTCGATAAAACTATTGCCTTTCCAAACACCAAATTCCAGATAATCGCCTTCAATTTGATTTTTTACTATATAAGCAGCAGCCCATCTAAAAGCATTAGTATCGTGCCATATTTGTCTAGAGATATGTGGTTGCAAAACGCTTGGTTCAACAATTAACAATGTTAGAACTTTTCTTATTGGCCGAACGAAAAACTTTATCAATTGCCGTAATCTATACATATCCAGTCCATCAATATTGCTTGGAGTACTATTTCGAATGGAAATCATGTAACAGATATGGTTTTGTTTATCGAGTAAATTTTCAAAACAATTTTTAAAAAATTAATTATAATTACACACATAAGAAGATATTATAAAATGAGTGATAATAACTTCTTAAAAGAGCTACTTAGTAACAACATCACCTGTTTTGCTTAAATTTAAAAATGTAAGAACGTAAGTCCATGCATCTACAGGCCTTATTAACAGGGCACTGATATAAGTGACTAGACAAAAGATAATTCCAATAATCGCACTGATTATGCTGTTTTCATCAAAATATTTTATAGTATAGATATTTATAAAATATCCTGTGATGAGCATTAAAATCCCATAAACGAGCAGTCGATTGATTTGTGAAAGATAACTTGAAAAACTTATTTCCAAGAATCGAACGGTTGTCATCATACTCGTAATAAATAATAGAAATGAGGCTATCAGCATACTTATTGCCACCCAAAACACGCCGAATTGTGAGGAAATCGCACACCCCAGTATTGTAATAGGGAGATAAGCTAAGTAGATTCTAAACAACAATATAGGTCGACCCGAAGACTTCAGAACCACTACATCACCTCTATGGAAAGACAAAAACAAAATGATAATACCAAAAACAGGCGTTAGCTTTGCTAATTCAAGCCATTTCTCTCCTAGCACAAATAAAACTAAAGGATCTGAGAAAAGTAGAAATATCACGCTAAGAGGAATATATAACAACGCAAAAGTTTGGATTAATTTTAAATAGAGTAGCCTTGTTCTCTCTTTCTCGCTTGAGATAGAAGAAAGTGCAGAATATACAACAGATGCAAAAGATCCATTTAACAGTTTAACTGGCTGTCTCATCAACGTATGTGTTTGTGAATAAACCCCGGCTAAATGGTTCCCCAAAAAGAAGGCAACAGTAAATATTTCTAATCTTCGCTGTAAATGGTAGAGAAGCTGGGTGAGTGTTAAATATAAACTAAAATTGTAAATTTTTTTAATATGAGCAAAAATTAATTTTAAAGCAGGCAACTTTTTAACGTTTATTATAATTATAGATGTATAAATAAGCTCAGCAGTCACATTCATAAAAACAAGACTCCATACACCATAGCCTGAAACAGCCATGAAAATACCTATGGACGAACTAATAATGCGAGAAACAACCTGAGCAATTGCAATTGGCTTGAAACGCATCTCTTTTTCTAATTGTGCTTGAAATGTTATTGTCACTCCACTTACGAGGATGTTTAACGACATAATGTAAATAATTGTTTCAACAATAGCTTCATCGTATATATCGGCAACAATTGAAGCTGTAAGAATTAAAACCAACCAAACAAATAAACTAAGTAAAATATTTAACCAAAATATTGAGCTAATAAATTCTTGAGTATTATTCTTTTCACGAATGATGGCATCTTTTGTACCTAGATCAACAAATACAAGGCTGATACCAGTGAACACAGCCGCCATGGCGACCAATCCAAAATCTCCCGGATTTAACAATCTCGCCATTAATAATGTTACTAAAAATGATGTAAGCGATACACCGAACCTATTTAACACCGTCCAGCGAAGTCCGCTTAATAGTTTATAACGAAAGTTTTTATTGCTCATATTTTCTCGTTAATTTTAAAGGCATCATAACATTGGTTCATAGTCTTCTACAAAAGCTCTTATTAAAATAAATCCTCACCAAGAAAAAATATTCTCAGTCAGACCTTAGAGGAATAATTTTAAAATTATTTAGGTTGCCTAGCGGTCCTCATTGTTGATTTACTAAAGGTAAGAATTAACCATCGACTTTATTCCATCATGTAAATCGACTTTTTTCCATTCACCCAAAACATCATTCATCAAAGATATATCAGCATAAATCCCATGAATATCGCCGGGGGTACCGCCCTCATAATTAACGGTGATATTCTCTTTTTGAGTTGATACCATCGTCTCAACAATTTCACTTACAAGGGTTTTCTTTCCTGTAGCGATGTTAATAGCAAGACCCTTGCTTTTTTCAATATTTAGGCAACGAATAAATGCTTCTACAACATCATCTACGTGGATAAAATCACGATATCTATCTGGTGAGCCTTTAACATGTATATGTTTGTTTTTTAGCATTTGAGCTAAAAAAATACTTACCATCCCCTGCTTGAGATTCTTCATATTTTGTCCAGGGCCATAGACATTAAAGAGTCTTAAACTTGTACTATGAACACCATATTGCTGATAAATTCTTAAGTAATTTTCACTTGCTAATTTAGCTACGCCGTAAAAGGACTCCGGCTTACAATTTTCATCTTCATTAATTGGACAATCTGGTTTAACGCCATAAACAGACATCGTGCTTGCGAATATGAGACGTTTACAACCAATCTTCATTGAATATTTGAGCAACAGTAAAGTGGACTCTGCATTAGTCTTTATATCATATATCGGGTCATCAAAGCTTATCTCACCAGAGCTTTGACCGGCAATATGAAAGATTGCATCAAAGGATAAGTTAGCGATCTTGTCATAGACATTTAAGTCTCCGCAATCGCCGTTAATAAATGTAACTCCATCAGGAATATTACTTTGATAACCGGTACTCAGGTTATCAATAGTAACAACCTCATCTCCATTACTAATTAGACGTTTAGCAAGTGCAGAGCCGATAAATCCAGCGACACCTGTGACAAGATATCTACCCATCTCGATCAACATATTTTGACATTAATGAGTCACCGATCATTTTTTTTTCAATAAGCACACGTTCTTCTTCTGTGTCTACACTGTAAGACTTTACATCAGTCATCACCATATGAACTTTATCTCCATTTTCAATGATGCGCATCATGTCAACAGACTCAATTACTTCCAATTCAGTCTCACTCAATTGATTAAAACTTAGGAGAAAGTCACGTTTGAAAGGTATAATACAGACCTGTTTGAGCATTGGAACATCTTCAACACCCTTCTTTCTTGAAGGAATAGGCTCTCGAGAAAAATAGATTGCATCGCTTTTTTTATCGACAACAACTTTTACCTCATCCGGACTTTCAAATTCGGCAACAGTATCCATTTTAGACATTAGATTAACTACATTTATAGATGGATCGTCTTTAAACGGTTTGAGAGATTGGCTTATCATTCCAGGTGTTACCATCGGTTCATCCCCCTGAACCATTACGACAATATCAACTTCCTGACCCATGATTTTTTCGATTTTGAGCATGGCTTCTGCTGTACGGTCAGTTGCACGTTCATGAGTGTGTGACGTCATTATAGCCTTTCCACCAATTGAATTGATGTAGTCATATATTTCCTCATCACATGTCGCAACATAGGTCTCAATCAATTCTTCACACATTTTTGTACGAAAGTAACAATGACCAATCATGGGTACCCCATGTATTTTTGCGAGAGGCTTTCCAGGAAATCGAGACGATCCCATGCGAGCAGGAATAACAGCTATAGACTTCATAATTTTATTTTTTCATCTCCGAGAAATAATTTAATCCAGCTCTGCAAGCTACATCTATCATTCTGATATCAAGACTATAAGCTAGGAAGTGAAAACCATCTTCCAAGTGGACTTCTAATTGTTTTGGGTCAGGTTCAATAATATGAATGCCGCCAGTCATGTTCATATCTTTGGCCACAGCCTTTATACGTTTCATTGCATCAATAAATTTCGGATGAGTAAATTCTCCAGGAATACCCATAGAAGCTGATAAATCATATGGGCCTATTATAAAGGCATCAATATTATCGACAGCAAAAATAGCCTCAAGATTATTTACTGCATCAATATGTTCAATTTGGACGATTATAACCGACTCTTCTTCTAACCATTTTTTATATGAGTCAAAACCCGAACCATACCCCTGGGCGCGAGCCAAACCAACACCTCGTTTCCCATTAGGCGGATATCTTACTGCCTCTAAAGCTTTATGAGCATCTTCTGGCGAATTAACCATTGGCACAATTATACCAGTCGCACCAGCGTCCATTACGCGTTTAATTTGGTTTTGATCATTCGATGTAAGACGCACTAGTGGTGATACACCAGCCATACTTATTATTCGTATTAAATTTTCTGCCTCTTGAATAGTTATAACGCTATGCTCTAGATCCACGACAAGCCAATCAAAACCAGCTTTCGCTGCGATTTCTGCAATGGCAGGATGGGCGAGTGTTATCCAAGAACCTAGTGTTATCTCATTAGCAGCAAGTTGGGCTTTAAGAGTATTTTTTGATTTTTTTAACGCCATTTAAACTAATTTTCAGCTAATTGAGAGTTATGTAGATTACTTGCGATTATCTTTGTTAATTCTATAGGATTTTGTGAGTTACGCTAGAGGAAGAATTTTGATTTAGGTGATTTAGTATATTTTGCACATTCAATGACCAATCGAGTTCCTTCTCGGCCTTTTGTCTTGCCGCTTTTCCAAGTTTCTTTCTTAACTCAGGCTTTTTTGCCAATTCAACTATTTTATCCACGAAATCATCAATATTGCCCTGTTCACACAAAAAACCATCTACACCATCTGTAATTGCGAAATTAACCTCCCCAACATTAGTAGCTATAGTTGCTTTTCCCATGGATAAGTATTCTAAATGTTTAATTGAACAATTATGAGGCCACTTACCATGAAAATTAAAATGCGAAACCAATATATCACAGGAATTAAGTGTTGATGGCATCTGACTAAATGGTACTTGATAAAGAATTATCGTTGAGTCTTTGAGAGAGTATTCATTGGTTTTAATCTGTAGCTCTAGTTCTTTCTCCTTATTCCCAACGATAAAAAGGAATTTCAAATTGCCAATTTGCGCTAATGCTTTTGAATAGATTTTACACAATTCATCAATATCGTTATACCATCGAAAACTTGATGCCATACCAACTAATATGTCGTCGTCTGCTAGCATGAATTCATCTAAAATATCGTTTTTGCTCAATGAAGGCTGAAACATTTTTGTATTGACGCCATTATAGTTGACTATCATTTTTTCATGATAATTACTGTCTACAAATTCTGTAATCCAATTTGCTCTTAATGTACTATCTACAGTAATCAAAGTTGCAGCATCATACTGCTTAATCTCTGCGACTGGCACCTTCACGAGGCGTCTGTCTTCAGGCCAATCAAGGGTATCCTTATTATTGAATGGCCCCATACTGAGTGGCTTATTAACCTCTAACACCAAATTCAAATTCTTATCCTGAAGTATATTTGTTATTGCGCCACCGTTATAGGATGATCGCATGTAACAAAAATCATAATCAGTATTTTTTACTAATAAATTTACTTTTTTTTCATAGAAATTTGGAACAACCAATTATCTATTTTTTTGAAAACTTTACCAATGAAGCCTTTAAAGTTAATTGGAGTCATCATTCGAAGGGTTCGAAGAGGATAATATATTATTTTTATTTTATCATTTTCTGTATCGATTGAAGGAATCAATGAGTCAGTGACAATTTCAACACAATAACCTTGTTGGACAAAACCCATAATAACCCCGCTAGCAGAGCTGATATTCCCCCCAACTGGACTGCGCGAATAGGAGAAAGGATTTGAGACAATATATAGAATTTTTTTCATTTATTATTATCTCATAAAACTCGATGGCAATGCGATAGCTTGATACGTAAATATTTACACATAATTATTGAGACTCTACTTACGACCAAGCATTGCTCGTTTCGTAACCAAGTTCAACTAATAGGTCACTTATAGCTGAGCGAAATAACTGCTTATCTTCAAATGTAAAAACATCGCTCCATCCTCCAATTTTGCCTTTTCTAAAGGTGCCTGATGTTCCAAAAGAATTTTTGGCAATATTGAGTATACTGGCATCATCAAAATTTTCGGATAATTCAAGGTGAGTACACAAAGATTTAATACAAGAAATTTGGTTTTTAGTTTCGCCACCACCCTTTAGACCCACCAAATCTTCAAACCTTATAGTTAAATTATGAGGCTGTTTTTGCCATTGCAGCATTGAATTGTACATGCTTGCAACACTACTCATATGCCCGAATGTATTTTCGTACCCGAATAATATTGCTTCCAACCTTTCACTATCAGTGGTTAGTTGTCCAAAAAAATACTTATGTGCATGATGCTGTGGCCTTGTTTTAACATGATTAATCATAGATAGGGCCATATCCCTTGGATCTCTTATAATTGTTATCGTTTTGGTTATATATCTATCAATTAGCTCATTACTTTCATCACTGTAAGGTATGTGGCCGATTATATATTCTCTCTCTGCAATCTTTGAAAACAAGCTTTCTATAACTTTTGGCCTTGCTAATCTAGGTGAAGCAACGCTTACCAAGATTGTCTTTTTTTGATTTAATGAAGTAATGTTACTTAAATCTTTGGCAGATCGCCAATTTATCCCTGCTAATTGAGATCTGCGGAAATAAGGTTTGACTGAGTAAAATCGATTTCTGATTATACTTTGATTGTAACCAAAGGAATTTAATATAGTTGTAACTAAATGCGTTCCCGAGTGCGGTATAGTATTTACCAATGCGTTATTCATTACTTATCCGATATGTTTAATCCATACGAAAGATTTTTTTCTTTAATTTTTTCATAATATTTTAGAGGAACATTATAAGGTTTATTACCGGCATAGATAATCTCCCTAAGCATATCGTCAACCCCCGGTAGCGTTGGGGTTTTGTTATTCATGTGAAGGTCCTCCAATAACTTCTTTATCTCTGAAAAGCCATTTGGGCAGTGGGCTGCCTGATAATACTCATACATTGTATGATTTGAATTTAAATATGTTGGATAAATAACGTGTTTATCTTGTAACATAGCCTCAATACCAATTGAGCCGCCAATTACAATTACACAATCAGCCCAGTCTATCAAAGCAGGTGAATGTACTTCGTTTCCATACCAGCCTATTAAAGCATCGCCTAATACACTTCCAGAATTTTCCTTATTAAAATACTCTTTTCCTGCTCTGGTGGCGTCTTTAACCGCAAGAGATATAAAATTAAAATGAGAAAGTTCTTTGAGTGCATCCATTACTAATTCATTATGCACGTTGTAGTCTTTCTGAAATTGCATAAATACAACTTTTAGCTTTCCGTCTTCAACTACATCGGGAATGAATTTGGGACAAATATCCTTATTAGTTTTTGCCCAGTCGGGATAAAAACGAGTGCTTCCCCATGCCTGCGTTTTTACAGGATTAAGGCCCCACTTTATCCAACCGTCTCTACGTATTGGGTTTTGGAGAATAAAATAATCGAACAGATCACGATCTTGTTGGTCGACTAAATTACCCTTCATTATCATTTTTCGATATCCGGTATTAACATCCGAATTTATAAAAATATTGCATCCGTGAGGTATAGCAATTGTAGTCAACCCTATACCGGTTGCAGCCAAAAAATATTTTTCAAGAACCTCACCCTTATCAAATGGGGTGGACCATTCAAAAACACATGTTGAAATATTGTTACTATGTAGAAAATCTAATTGCTTAGATGCGTTATAAAATAACTTTCTGTGTAGTTTCCCAATCAATCCTCTTCTATTTCTTTTTAAAGAATAAAACTTACTTAATATTTTGGATAAAATTGTCCCACGTTTACTGGCATTGATAAAATCAAAATCAATGTCTTTAAAAATCTCGAAAACACCAAGAGTTTTCAAATAAACAATTCTGTAATCATTTTCTAATTCAATATCTGAAGTTACAACTATTATAGGGTTTTCATTCTTTTTTATAAACTCAGCTATAACAGGCACAAAATGATCCACATCATTATAGGCTCTTATAAAAAACGCTACTCTATCTTGGCTCACGATCTTTCAAGTCCTTTCAAATTTTTTAGATGCTCAATATCTGTATAGTAATTATTTAAGATAAGTAAGAACTCAGGACTAAATCCTTTTAATAATATTCCTAGAGATCAAAATTTTCAGTGATAACGATTTACTTAAAGACGTAAATCGCTGTCCTCAGATGAGAAAATGTTTTTAACATCATAAAAAACGAAATTCTCTTTTCCGAGGGCTTTTACTTCCTCCAGCCTCATTGTTTTGAATTGTTCATGCGCGACCGCAATAATAATTGCATCATACTTATAATAATTTACCGAATTATCTGCCCCTGCGACTAAAGTTGAAGGGAGATTTTTTAAAAGTTTAATATTGTATTCCTTAAGCGCAGCATCTTTGTCAACCCATGGATCATAGACATCAACTTTAATATTATGTTCTTTGAGTTCATCTACAATATCTATGACACGAGTGTTTCTTAAGTCTGGACAATCTTCTTTAAAAGAAAACCCCATAACCAGCACTCGGCTTCCATCTATCGGGATATGTTTTTTTAGCATAGCTTTAATGAGTTCTGACACGATATAAGAACCCATTCCATCGTTAATGCGACGACCAGCTAAAATCATTTCTGGATGATGACCAACTGCCTGAGCTTTGTGTGTCAAATAGTATGGGTCAACTCCAATGCAATGACCACCAACCAAGCCAGGTCGGAAAGGTATAAAATTCCATTTTGTTCCCGCAGCCTCAAGAATTTGCAGGGTATCTAGATCAAGTTTATTAAAAAGGATTGCCAGCTCATTAATTAGCGCAATGTTGACATCTCTTTGGGTGTTTTCAATTACTTTGGCCGCCTCAGCTACCTTAATACTTGAAACTTTGTGTGTGCCGGCTGTGATAATAGTTTTGTACAGATTATCTATAAATTCTGTAGCTTCTGATGTAGACCCTGAAGTAATTTTTTTATTGTAGTTAAGCTATGCTCTTTGTCCCCCGGGTTAATGCGCTCCGGGCTGTAACCAACATAAAAATCCAAATTATACTTTAACCCAGACACATCCTCCAACTCTGGAATACAGTCTTCCTCAGTACACCCCGGATAAACTGTTGACTCATATATAACCGTATCGCCGCGTTTCAGCACCTTACCTACTGTCTTGCTTGCATCCAATAATGCTCTTAAATCAGGCCGCTTATTTTCATCTATTGGTGTTGGAACAGTAACTATGTAAACATTGCAATTAGAAATTTCGTCTAATTTGCTGGTAAATTTTAGCTTTTCTGAATTGATAATTTCATCTTGATTTACTTCGAGAGTAGCATCATCCCCCTTCAGCAATTGCTGTATCCTAATTTCACTTATGTCATATCCAACCACAGAACAAAACTTCCCAAACTCAACAGCAAGAGGTAATCCAACATAACCGAGACCAATCACACACACTTTTGTTTTTTGAAGAGAAAATCTTTTTAACTTAGACTCATGCATTGTAATACCCACGATACCAATCGACAAAAGAGGCAACACCTTCGTAAAAATCTGTTTGAGGACGATAACCAGTCAAGCTTTGAAGCAGAGAAGAATCTGCCCATGTTGCTGGTACATCACCCATCTGCATAGGCATATAATTTCTAATCGCTTTCATCCCAAGCTTTTCTTCTATAGCCTCAATAAAGTCCATAAGTTTTACGCTCTGAGAATTTCCGATATTTACAACACGATAAGGCGCTACTGGAGATAAACTATCGGAACTGTTTATTGGCTCCCCCCTGATTGGTACCGCATTAATCAAGAGCATAATTGCTCGAACTAAATCGGTCACAAACGTAAAGTCTCGGTGCATTTCACCATTGTTATAAATATCTATAGGTTGATTGTTCAAAATACCTTTAGTGAACTTAAAAAGTGCCATGTCGGGTCTACCCCATGGCCCATAAACTGTGAAAAACCTAAACATCGTGGTTGGAATGTCATACAGATGTGAATAGGAGTGAGCCATACTTTCTGTGGCTTTCTTTGTAGCGGCATATATTGTTAGTGGTGTATCGGTTTGCTGAGTTTCATTGAAAGGCATATCGACGTTTGCACCATAAACAGACGAAGTAGAGGCTAAAAGAAGATGGTTAACATTTAATCGTCTAGCAGCTTCAATAACGTTAAAGGTCCCCATAACGTTAGAGTCAATATAAGCTCTTGGTTTTTCGAGACTGTAACGAACTCCTGCTTGAGCGGCTAAATGAACCACCACCGATGGCTTAAACTCATTAAATGCTGAGTCTAACAAATCCTGATTTTCAAGCATACCAATAGTACTACTGAAATTGTTTGATCTACCAAGCATCTTATGTCTTTCTCTCTTAAGATTTACGTCATAGTAATCTGTGAGCCCATCAAAACCGTGAACTAAAAACCCTTCAGATAATAAAAGTTTGGCAAGATGGTATCCAATGAAACCAGCTGTTCCAGTTATTAAAATTTTCATTACAAATGAAATCCTTGATAGTGTATAATTTTAATAAGTTAAAATTGGCAAAAAATCGTCTCTAATAATGACTTAAGACAAGTTATTGCTTAACGGATATTATCTTTTTTAAATAGTGTAAAACTTTTATCTCTGAAATTTATCCCCCTACTGAACCGGATATTTTTCTATTTGCACTTAATATAAATAACAAGGCGATAACAAAATAAATATTACCAAAACCAGATACGGATAAGCCATTCAGTAGACCAATAAAAAATAAAGCGACTGCGTTATGAAATGGGAATAATTTTGTTAAGGCAAAAAACCAAAAATAGAAAATTAACAATCCAAAAACAAAACCAAAATCAACTAACAATCTGATCGACGTAAAATTAATGACCCTACTAAAACAAATATATTGCTCACCATCAAAACTAACCTTTTCGGTCATATAGCTAAGTGAGTGACATACTCCACTTTGTAACGGACTGATTTGGAAATTCCCAAATAAAATATTAAGCAGGCTCGTATCATAAAATTTCAAAAGATTAGTAAGAAAAAAGACACGATCAATGCTTAATAAAGTTTCAAAAAAGTTTACATAAATAAAATAAGAAAAAAGAATGAAAGAAATAAAGATTAGAAATTTAAGAATTAAATTCTGACGATAGGTATACAATATTATTGGCAAAAGAATTAAACTTGCTATTCCACTTTTACTTCCACTCATTAAAATAATCAAAATTAAAATAGTTGAAAAAACTAGACTTTTTTGTTTTAGGCAAAATAATAAAGCCAGTGGGATTACGAGCTCAAAATTATTTTCATGAAAAAAAAACGGTCGTTGATTTAAACTGAGAACAAGTGAAGCTAAATATTTTAAAAACATGAGCACACAAGTGATTTTCATAATTTGTGTAGCAAGGTTTGATGGTATGGAAGGAAACCCTGCTTTGCTCAAGCTGTAAAAGAGAAAGGTAAATATAATTAGAGGCTTAGTTGCTATGAGCACTTCATAGGGTGGAACCTGATTAACTAAAGATACAAAAGTAAATAATAATAATATTAATAATGATAGGAAAGCCGGAGTTGATATAAATCTGAAAACTGAATTCTTTTCTATATTCCAAACCAGCACTGCAACTATAAATAAGATGTTAAAAAGAAATGATAAATCAATATTCTCATATTTCTGGAACCCATAAAAGCTGAGTGGCCAGGCAATTAAAAACACACCCATTGTTACAAGGGTAAATGTGAGAGAAGAGTTCTTAAGAGAATATTTCATTAATTAGACCAATAATTACGATTAAATCATGTGGTAACTACTTTAATTTTTACATTGCAGCTCGTTGATTTAATACTTCTTCAATTTTATCCATTAAAACTAAAGTTAATTCGCCATTAAAAAGCTTACTAGCTAAAATTTTACATTCTAAGTCTCTGGTAGTTTCTAAAACAAAGTCCTCTGGTAAGCTTAAAATCAAATTTTCTTTTTTCAATAAATCAAATAGCTCTAATTGGTGATTATCATTATGCTCTTTGAACTTAGCTAGTCTGGGCAGAACATATGGGCGATGACCCAACTTTATAGAATTAAAAATGGCACCAGTACCTGCATGACAAATCAATATATCAGCTGTTGATATTGAAACCTCAAAAAATTCTTTGTTCATAAATGGAATAGCTTTGAAATTTTTTGGAAAATTTTCACTTACAGCAGTATTAGTTATATATCCCTGATAAGTTACCTCGCAGTGGTTATTTTGCCTTGCATAACAAATAGCAAGATCCAACAATCTTTTGAATTCTATTTCTTGCGTGCCAGAATGAACAAAGACTTTCATAATTTATAGAGCGTCCCTACATATTCTGCTTTATGGTACATTTCTGCCAAACGCCTTGACTGAACGTAAAATTTATTGGCTATTAAATAGAATAACTTACCAGTAATTGTTAGTTCATTTTGTTTGGCGATTGTTTCAACAAATAAAATTTTCTTTCGACATATAAAGCACATTAATCCAGGTATTACTGAAGTAATTCCACCCGTCGATATCATTAGATCGCACGATTTAACTGTTCGTATTATTTGAAAAAGATAAGTGATATTTTTTAATAAAAATAAGAATCTATTTGATATAACTTTCGGCAAAATCAAGGTTTCTATATTATTCTTATTTTTGAATTCAAGAACGTCAGGCGCATCTTCAGATATCATCCTGAAGCTATTTGATGGTAAATAGGATATGAGTTGTTGCATCTGGGTGAAATGACCACCAGCAGAAAAACATAGAAGAATTCTCTTTTTCATTCAGTTTATCCCGGAAAAAATCTCATCAAAATATTATAACTGATACTTCATTGATTGAGGGTTTCATCTTCTCGATAAGTTTTAAAAAACATTAAATAAATCATCCATTAAAAATATCATAGGTATACTATGGAATGATAATAAATGGGTTGTTGATTGAAAATATCAGTATCTGATAATTGGGAGAAAAGAATACAGCTAGTTTAAAACCTAAAGGTGTATTTTGCTTATAGGCCAATTCAAGAAGTAGATTTTATAAATAATCAGAAATCTGCCCCCCTGGATTTGGCAAGGAAGAAAAAACTTTCCAAACAATTTTATTTTTAGGAAAAACGACTGCTAATGCCGTTAATAGAATTAGTAGAAAATATTTGGTCAAACTTTTGTTATTCACGTACCAAACTTCAAGCTCTTCCTTATACGGTCCAATAACTTTCCTATGAAAGATTTTGGGTTCAGAAGTCTGAGCAAGAATTGACTCTTCATCTCTGAATATAACAGACCCAATACCGCTTAACCCAGGTCGAACACTAGTTATAACTTCAACACCCTCAACAGAATAATATTTATATGCGTCAACAGTGAGTGGTCTTGGTCCTATAATACTCATATCCCCTTTGAGAATATTTATTATCTGGGGTAATTCGTTTATTTTTGAGGCTCTTAAAAAACGTCCGACTGGTAATACTCGTGGATCATTATCGACTGTTATAGTTCCAGCACCTGTAAAGGGACTATTTTTTTTCATTGTAGCAAATTTAATAACAAAAAATGGGATGTTATTTTGACCAACTCGCTCTTGTAAATAGAAAACTTCTCCCTCACCTGTAAATTTTAATAGAAGGCTGACAAAAATTAGAAGAGGCGACAAAATTACTATAACGGATAATGAAAACAGAATATCAAAAAACCTAATCATTCTACATTTTCTCATCTAAATACTTATTTTTTTCTTCATGTTTGAAGTTGGGAACTAGCTTCTGAAAAATTTGAACAATGTCACCCTTTTTCCAGCTTGCACTATTCCGCCAATCCTCCACAGACTTAATAAATTCTTCTAAATCGTCGCCTGAATAGTTGGGCTCATTTGAAATAACCCCGACATCTTTATATTTTTCCCAGTCAACTTTATCGGTTGATGTGTAAAATTCTTCGGCAGGTTTCTCACCAGTAGTATCACTTTCAAAAAAATAACAGGGCCATTTATTATCTTTAATAATACTTACATTTTTTCTTGCCTCCGCTTCAGAGCCAAAAGGTATGGCCTCGAAGCCCTGTGAAGCTAAAAACTTAACGGCAATATCTTTAAAGGATGTACCATGTTCTTCAATTGTCAATTTTGGGAAAAAAATATCTCTATTTTTTCCCATTATACACGAGAATAAACACAGCAAACCTGCTTCATCGAGTGTAACAAAAAATCTTTGAACATCGTGAGGAGCTGAAAGGGGCTGTTTCGCCTCAATGCGTTTCTTGAAACCATATAACAAGGAACCCTCAGAAAAAGCTACATTAGCGAACCTAGCAAAACTTATATTTTGAGTGAGACTGCATTTAAGTAAAAATAATTCCATAATACGCTTACTAGCTCCCATTATATTCTCAGGGTTTGCAGCTTTATCTGTAGATACGCAAAAATAATTTTTACTTTTCCATCTTTCTGCAAAATGGGCCAGTTTAACAGCGTTAAAAATATTCACATCAATCATTCTTGATATACTAAACGGATTACTCTCACTTCTAACGTGCTTAAGAGCCGAGAAATTTAAAATGTAATCATATTCTCCACTTTCGCTACCTAAAGCGTCAAACTCTAAACTATTTACATCTAACGCAAAACTTCTGAGTTTAGTTGTTGTATTATCTATTGAACTTCTCAAATATCTAATTGTCTCAACCAAATTATTTTCACTAATATCAACTAGCACCAACTCACTTGGCTCAAATTTAAATATTTGACTTGCCGTAGACCTGCCAATACTTCCACCTCCGCCTACAACTAAAATCCGAGAATTCTTTATTTTAGAAGAAAATTCAGATTTATGAATTTCATAATCTTTGATGAATAAAGGCCCAGACCTATTAATTATTTCGAACATTTTGCACTTTTCTATAAAATTATGGCCCTGAATAGTAATTAATAAACCATAGTTTATTTTGAGACTAAATTAAATATGGATGAGGGTTTTATATAAAGAGAATTTATTTATTCTGCTTTTAATTTAGTGAATTATAAGGATATACATATATCTTGCGCTTTATATCAAGTAATTCAAACAAATATTTCTTAAATTTCAAATTAACTCGTTAGAACTATCATCTTTAAACCTAAGATTTCCCAAAAGACTCTGCTCTAATTTTTTTTAAAAATAATAAACGACAAAAAATTTTAATAATTATAGGCGGAAAGCAAAAAGATCGTAAACTGTGACCAGATTGATTTGCGATAAGCTCAAAAATTTCTGATGTTGAAATATCTTTTTTTTCCTTGAAAACTCTAATTGTCGATTTTTTAGAATTATCCAATATCAGACTCTGAATACCCTCACACAGCGTGTCAA
>NZ_AWXE01000003.1 GCF_000469155.1 Candidatus Micropelagos thuwalensis
GAATTATAAGGATATACATATATCTTGCGCTTTATATCAAGTAATTCAAACAAATATTTCTTAAATTTCAAATTAACTCGTTAGAACTATCATCTTTAAACCTAAGATTTCCCAAAAGACTCTGCTCTAATTTTTTTAAAAATAATAAACGACAAAAAATTTTAATAATTATAGGCGGAAAGCAAAAAGATCGTAAACTGTGACCAGATTGATTTGCGATAAGCTCAAAAATTTCTGATGTTGAAATATCTTTTTTTTCCTTGAAAACTCTAATTGTCGATTTTTTAGAATTATCCAATATCAGACTCTGAATACCCTCACACAGCGTGTCAACTTTAACATAGCTTCTTAAATTTTCTTTAAATCCTGCTATGGGCATCGGAATTCCCAAAGATAGTATTTTATCAAGAAGTCCCTTTTTCATATTTCCAGGCTTACCAATTACTAATGGTGGCCTGATTATATGGATTGTCATTGCAGTGGTTTTGCTTAATGCAATCAATTTTTTTTCAGCTTGTCTTTTTGTATGTGCATAAAATGTTGCTGGTTGAGGTTTATCAAGAATTTTAAATGGCTGTTTATTAATTTCTGCTTCACCAAATACCTTAGCGCTACTCAAGAAAATAAACCTGCTGACCCCAGCTTCAATTGCAGAATTGGCAAGAGCGATTGTAGCGTTACAATTTGTCTGGAAAATTTCGTGTTTTTTTGTTCGTCCCATTAAAAAAGGAGTTTTAGAAACCCCTGCTGCATGAACGATAACATCAACCTTATGAAGAATTTTGTTAATCCTATCATCAATAATATTAATGTTTCCTTTAATTACATTAAAGCTTGAGTCAAATTGATTGGAATCTCGAACTAAGGCTATGACTTTGTAATTCGCAGTGCTCTGAGAAAGAGTTTCGATAAGCTGTCGCCCAATAAACCCTGAAGCACCAGTAACAAGTATTGTGATTGATGAGTTTTGGCTGATTTCAGTCATGCAATAGGTACAAAAATATAATATGATTTAAGGTATGTATTCCGGTTCGTTATTTAGAAACCTTATAATTTCCAAGAAACACAATAACTAAACCTGAGTGAACTTATTTGACTATTTCATAAATAGCCTAACTACAAACAAATGAATTAATTGATAACACCTTTATTAAATATATTTTGATTATCAATAGACTTTTTAATTTTTAACCGTAAATCTCTTTCTGCTTCCCCCCTTAGTTCATTGTAGATAACTTTTTTGGTCCGCCCAATTCCGTGCTCTGCAGCAAAGCTACCATTCATTTCGTTTGCTAATGCGGCAATTTTTTGGCTGAGTCCTCTTTCTTTCTCTGTGAAAGCAGCATTACCTTCAGGTGGAGATATATTAAAGTGAATATTTCCATCCCCCATATGCCCAAAATAATTTATTCGCAAATTTGGGTTTACTTCAGAACAAATTTTAATAGCGCGAGTAATAAATTCTTCTATTGAACCAATGGGAACGGATATATCGTTTTTTATCTGCTCCCCTATTAATCTCTGTCCTTCAGGCTGCTCTTCTCTAAAAAACCATATTTTACGTCTCTGTGACTCTGAATTTGCTACAATACAATCTACCAATTCTGAGGAAACTAGATTGCTTGATAAGTAATCAATCAGAGGCTTACGTATATCCAGAAGTGATGATGTAGCACCCAATTCAAACAAAACATAAATTGATGCTCTGTCCTTTACGGGAAAATCATTATCAGTTGAAAGTTTTAAAATCAGATCAACACCAAAATCAGTAAAAAACTCAATTGCCATCAAAAAATTATGAAACTGACAACTAAAATCACGGCAAAATTTAACTGCTGTGTTTAGATCTTTAAATCCTACAAGGCCAGTTTCAACATTTGTGGATTTTGGCACTAATTTTAAAACTACTTTGGTTATCAGTCCTAGCGTACCCTCAGACCCACAAAAAAGAGACCTCAGTTGATACCCTGAATTATCTTTTTGAACCTCCCTGACACCTTCAAACACCTGCCCGTCTGGCAAAACAACTTCCAGGCCTAAAACCAAATCAGTCATCATACCGAACCTAAACGCCTGATTACCACCAGCATTCGTTGCAACTAGACCTCCAATTCTAGCAGACCCCTCAGACCCTAGGTGCATAGGGAATTCTAAATTTGTCTCGTTTAAAGCTGCATGAACATCAGCTAAAATTACACCAGCCTCGACGACCATTAGACCACTGTCCACATCCAATTTGATTATTTTATGCATCTTTTCAAATGAAACGATAATGGATTTACCCTGACTAGGCACCGAGGCTCCCACAAGACCTGTATTTCCTCCTTGGGGGATAATTTCTATATTTTCATGAGAGCAAACCTTCACAATTTCAGAAACATCATTTGTGTTGGCAGGAAAAGCAACACCCATTGGAATGGTGCCATTAATATTTAGCCAGTCGCGATAGTATTTTTGAGCATCTTTACCATCAATCCAATTATTCTTACCTATAATGTCTGAAATCGTTTTCTTTATTTTCGTCATTTTCGATAATCCATTACATCGGGATACCGCCCTTAGAAACCAATAAGTGTCAAACTAGTTGACGAATTAAAGGCTACAAAAAAATTCTCTTTGTGAGGGTGATGAGTTAATTTCCTTAAAGGTTTACAACAATGCGCAAAACTTAATCTGGGTCATGATGTCCATAACTTAAATATATATTTTTGAAGTTGCAATCTTAGTCAATGCCAAAAATATCTCTTGTGAAAATTTTATGTGAAACGTCACTCAGTTCATCAAATCGGCGGTTGGCGATAATTATTTCAGATCGAGATTTAAAATCTACTAAATCTACTACTACCTCAGAATTAAAGAATTTATCAGCCTCGAGTAATGGATCGTAAATAATAACTTCTATACCCTTAGCCTTAATACGCTTCATAATACCCTGCACAGCAGATGATCGAAAATTATCAGAACCCTTTTTCATGGCGAGGCGATATATCCCAACAGTTTTTGGGCTTTGAGCAAGAATTCTATCAGCAATGAAATCTTTTCGGGTTGTATTAGACGTGACAATCGCTTGGATTAAGTTTTGAGGAACATGTTCATAATTTGCCAGTAATTGCTTCGTATCTTTTGGTAAACAATAGCCACCATAGCCAAAACTAGGATTATTATATTGTTGACCAATTCTGTTATCTAATGAAACACCTTCAATTATAGACTTAGTATCAAGATTATGCGCCAATGCGTAGCTATCTAACTCGTTGAAAAATGAAACTCGCATTGCAAGATAGGTGTTTGAGAATAGTTTCACTGCCTCCGCTTCAGTAGGGCGCATATATAGGGTTTCAATATCGGTTTTTAATGCTGCGTCGCACAGAAGTTTCGCAAAAAATTTTCCATCTGGACATTCACCACCAATAATAACTCTTGAAGGGTAAAGATTATCGTAGAGGGCGCGACCTTCACGCAAGAACTCGGGTGAGAAAACAATGCGCTCTGTAACGAATTTATTTTTCATCTGCGCTGTAAAACCCACTGGAACAGTAGACTTAATAATGATTAGAGCCTTATTGTTATATTCAAGCGCGTCCGCAATAACCGTCTCAACAGAACTCGTATCAAAATAATTTGTCTCTGTGTCATAGTCTGTAGGTGTTGCAATCACAATATAGTCAGAATCTGAATATGCCTCAGACTTATCTGTTGTCGCAACTAAAGATAATTTTGTGTCTTTAAGAGTTTTTTCAATTTCATTATCGACAACTGTTGATAACCCTTTGTTAATTTGCTCTACACGAAAGCTATCAATATCTAATACTATGACATCATTATTCTTTGCAAGTAATACAGCTAATGACATTCCCACATATCCAGAGCCAACAATTGTTATTTTGGTATCAGCCATTAATCTTCTACCTGTATTTGTATCTCATAGCTGTGTTTTGATAGTCTTCATCGACCATTTCTTTGCACATCTGCTGGACAGATATTTGGGGTTCCCATCCAAGCATCTTTTTAGCCTTTGAAGGATCTCCCAAAAGCTTCTCGACCTCAGCAGGCCGGAAATATCGACTATCAATTCTTAAAATAACTTGACCAACTTTAACATTAGCAGCCCTGTCACCCTCAATTGCGGTCACAGTTCCAATTTCATCGATACCATTGCCTGTAAATTCAAGCTCTATGCCTAATGCTTTCGCTGACCACTTGAAAAATTCTCGAACTGAGTGCTGCTTACCAGTTGCAATTACAAAGTCGTGTGGCTCGTCTTGTTGTAACATCATCCACTGCATACGCACGTAATCTTTAGCGTGCCCCCAATCCCTCAATGCATCAAGATTGCCTAAATAGAGGCACTCTTCTATACCTAGAGCAATTTGGGCAAGACCCCGTGTAATTTTTCGAGTAACGAAGGTTTCCCCCCTACGTGGGCTTTCATGATTAAAGAGAATGCCATTGCATGCAAAGATATTATATGCCTCGCGATAATTAACGGTTATCCAAAAGGAATAAAGCTTAGCAACTGCATAGGGTGAGCGTGGATAGAAAGGTGTGTTTTCTGTCTGGGGAACTTCTTGGACTAACCCATATAGCTCAGATGTAGAAGCCTGATAGAATTTAGTTTTCTTTTCTAAGCCAAGAATTCTTATACCCTCAAGCAACCTTAACGTACCAACGCCATTTACATCTGCTGTGTATTCGGGTGTTTCAAAACTGACAGCTACATGGCTCTGAGCACCTAAATTGTAAATTTCGTCAGGTTCAATATCAGATAATAGGCGTATTAAATTACTTGTATCTGTCAAATCACCATAATGCAGCTTAAAGCGCTGATTTTCTAATTGGGGGTATTCATAAATATGATCTACCCTCTGGGTATTAAGGGAAGAAGAACGACGTTTAATTCCATGGACCTCATAACCTTTATCAAGCAGTAACTCTGCTAGATAAGAACCATCTTGTCCTGTAACTCCAGTTATTAGGGCTTTTTTCACAAAATAACGTTTTCTAAATGTGTTGACATAATTATTAATGGAATGTTCATAAGATAGAGATCATAATCAAGAAAATTATTGATAAAAGCAATTAAATTCATATAAAGATTAAGCCTCATCCAATTAGAACTTCTGGACCTTGCATTAATAATTTTTAATATCAATAACTATTAAAATTAAACATTTGTTTCTGATGTTTAGTCAGATTTACGATAACTATAAAAATAATCAATTACAAAGTATGAAATTGCAAAAAATAGACCTAAAAAAGCTCCCATTAAACTAATGATAGCCCGCGAAGGTTCAGATTTGGACTCAGGAACTGTTGCAGGGTCTATAGTTTTGAAAACATATTCTTCACGAACATTTGCCAACATCATAGTTTCAGTCTGTGACTGAATGAGATTAAAAAATAATTTACGAAGTTCTGTAAGCGGTGTCTGATCTATTTGTTGACGTAAATAAGCTATAGAACTTTCTGCTTCCTTAATTTCTTGTTCTCGAATGGCGTTGTTAAGATCCTTGATGACCAAGCCTGTCCACTCTGCGGCAATGTCAGGACTCTCATGTTTGAACCCTATTCTGATAAAGTCAGTTGCAGTATCCTCTTCAATCACCAAAGCATACATAAAGGCACTGTATATCTGCTCATTTGATGGTGTGTAACTCTCATTAACCCATGTTTTTGTTTTAACATCATATAAACTGGAATTAAGCTCAAGCTTTCTTGTCCCTGCATCCCAACGTTGAACAGCCAGGAGTTGAGGAGCGATTTTATGGCGTTCGACAAATTCACGAATGAATTTTCTTGATTTCAGAACCTCAAGCCCTAAGGAAGCCTTGTTAATCCCATCATCTGGCAATGCAACCCCAGCTAAAGAAGCGAGACCCCCGAATTGTCCTGCAATACCAGACATGCCTCCACCTTTTCCATCTTCGGCAGGGGCAACAAGCGCTTCAGCTTGGAAAAAATTAGGTAAAGTTATGGCATAAATAATAGAAATGAAGGCAGCGATAACGGTGAAGGTAGCTATTATTCTTTTTTTATCCCATAGAACTTTCATCAGTTCCAGCAGGTCTATTTCATCAGCTGGAATGTCAACCTTAGATTCAGACATAGCTACAACCCACTGATAGCAGCAATCGCGACTGCCCCTTGATAAACAATAGAAATCACATCTCTCCAGAATGGCAAAGACTGACGATAGTCATAATCCACTGGTACAATAATGGTATCACCTTCACTTAAAAGCTTGTCCGAACCATATCTAAACCAGCCGCCCTTGGGTTGTGCTACATTACCATTGGCCTTGACGATATAAATATTATCTTCATCGGCCAGTTGCGTTATACCAGCAGCCAACGTTAAGTAATCTTCGATTTCAAATTGCGAATTATAGACATATGAACTTTGACGCCTTACCTCTCCAAAAACGGTTATCGTATTACTTCTTTCAGGAATATAAAGCGCATCCCCATCTGAAAGAACTAAATTAGCATCATTCCTTCCTGCCAATGCGCGTGGCAAATCAATAATAACACGCCCTATTCCTGAGTAAGTTTCAAGCTGTTCAGTAATGAATTCAACATCTTCGACATCCAGCTGATTAGTTGACTGGGTTTGAGAGGAACTAACAACTTGCCGCCGCACTTCCTCAGCCAATTCTCTGGCCCTAAAAGCTTCTCTTTGGCGAACTTTCTCACGTGTAAAAACAGCCCCATGCAGAAAAGAGGCTTCCGTCGGACCACCAGCACGTGCCATAAGGTCACTAATGCGCTCACCAGCAGCCATTAGATAAGTACCAGGATAATTCACTTCACCTTGAATATTTACACGGATAGCAGAGGCTTTATTCATTACATAATTTGATTTATTCACCTTAGTGTATGACGTAGCCTTAAAATTGAAGTGGATGGCGTCACCATCAAAAAAACTAAACTTTTCGTTTTGACTAAAATTTAAAATTTTATTCGGTGAATCGGAAATCAGTGATGAATAAATAACAGCCTCGATATCTGCCCCTGGCGCCATCCCCCCCGCATAGGAGATTATCGCCTTTGCATCATCGCCGCCCTTAAGCTCAAAAATTCCTGGACGTTTGACCGCACCGGTTATTTGTAAATTTTTATTCGACTCCCCGACCAAAATGACATCATTTGACCTCAAATTAATGTCGGAAGAATTGTCCCCATTAATGAGAAAATCATACAGATCGACTTTACCAACGAGCTTCCCCCCCCTCTTGACCTGAATATTCCTGTAGGTACCTAGTTCAGTAATGCCACCAGCCAGATAGAGGGCATGCGTAACTCTCGAGAGGGCCGGCATTGAGTAAACACCAGGTGCCTCAACATTGCCTGCAATAAAAATATTGATGAATTTTGTTTTGCCAATTGTAACCGTCGCATTAACGCCAACCAGTTGGGAGTTTACACGGTTACGTATGAGTTCTTGCGCCTCATATAACTTCAGACCATTAAGATTAATCGGCCCAACTTTTGGCAGTAAGATTGACCCGTTTCTGTCAATTTCAATTGTATAGCTTACGCTTTCAGCACCATAATATTGAATGATAATTTGATCACCCAACCCCAAAAGATAATCATCGGGGGCCTGAGCATCATCTGCAATCTTGAACTCCCCCCTCTCGGAAGAAAAAAGCTCCTCCCCAAATCGTGACAAATCTCCTCGGAAGCCCAGGTAAGTTCTTAAATCCTCTTTATCTTTTTTATCAGGCAACTCGATGGTAAAATCTTCCATCTCCCGGCCGATACCGGTTTCTTTATCTTCAAAACCTCCCTTTAAATCGTCAATATCAAACCCCAGACTTTGAGCAAGTTCCTTTTGATCTCTTGTTTGTGCAAGGGTATCAGAGACAATACCTATTGAAAAAAAATTCAAAGCAAAGGCTGCGCCGAATAAGGAAAATAAAAGACAATATCTTTTAAAAATTGAATTACGAAATAAGGGAAACATACCAATCCACTTGCTATTTACTTGGTCTAATTTTGTTTTGTTAATGTCATAAGTTTATTTTGTGGCTCAATATATTGTTGTATTTCAATAATTTCATCAGCATCATTAACAACAATTTTATTAATATATCTAACTTCACTTTCACAAGATTGATTAAAAATTAAGAGATTATCCTGCAAGTTTTCTTCCCATTCACCACAGTTCTTTTGAATAGAATATGCATCCTCATCATTAAGTTCTACAGAACCAACCTCGTCGCCTTGAATATCATATTCTCCTTCAAAGTCGCCAAAACCAACAATAGACACTACAGACCATCCATCAAAAAATAATGAGTTTCCAAATTTATCAGCAAATAGAGTTCCATTAGGTAATTCCATAGCTATTAATTTATAATTAAGATTGTCATAAGTCGCATCCCAATAATAGTTTTGCATCTTAGGTTGAGGATTAGAGGAAGTAAAAGCTCCTATCTGACTAGAAGATACTGAACATGAAAAATTTATGAAAGAAATAGCAATTAAAAAAGCTAGGTATAAGTTTGTATTTTTTTTCATGGTTTCATTCTACTCTTGTTATTCGATAAAGTGTCATATCTAGCACCTCTTAAGCTATGCCACAACTCACCTGAAAAACCCTCTAATCTTGCCCCACCATCACGTTGTATGGTTCTGAGGCGAGATTGATAATTGTTCCTTGTATCACGACCAAATAATGCATTAAGAGGAACTTTAAAGTAAAGACCTTTATCAAAACTACCCTCTCCAAAATCCTCAGCAGATACGTCTGTCTGTGTAGCCCAAACACCTACTTTCCATCCATTATCGAAAGTTCGTCGAAGTTCAAAGGTTGCCCCCTTATCCTCAGCAAGATATTGACCAACATGAAGCGCAGCATCAAAGTTATAAAGCGGTGTCGCCCAATAAGCACTCACAAATCCGGTAACAGCTTCATAATCCAGATGGTCAAACTGACGGTCATAATCTCTTTTCTTTGCCCAATGCAAACTAGCGCCCGTTGCAAACCTTGATTGAGGCTTAGAAAATAAAACTTCTCCCCCTATACCTGAAAACATTTCCTCAAAAATACCGGCCTCTAACCTGATAAAGGTGATCTTATTTATTGAATTTTGATAAGCTAAGAAAAAACTTTCAACGCCAGTTTCACCTTGTTGATAATATTTTTTCATTTCCGATCTTACCCTTGGTAATACTGAGTCACTTTCTCTAATTATTGTATCGAAGTTGTTTTCCAAATCGACTGCTATAGATGATCGAATAGTAAAATTAGCTGGAAGAGGTATTGTAGATTTTAGTTGGGCATATAACTGGTATCTTAGAGGTTCATCGGGATCCATTAATTGCAGACGGTTTTGCAATGCAATATCAACAGGTATTCTAAATTTAACAAAATTAGTCCTACGAAACGGCTTTTTAATCTGTCTAGGTAATAATATATCCAACTGATTTACAAAAGTTTCAACACTATCATTGTGAATATTCATAGGCCTTATTGTTTCCAATGTATGAAGACGGTACCCCTCCTCATTAACAGTAATTGCAATAGATTTAAAATTTTGCGGAAGGTGAAGGTCAGCCAATCTTAATGCAACGCCAATAGCATCGGGCCAACTTCTATAGTCTTTATTACTTACCTCAAGATTAATTTCTTCCCCCTCAGGCTCGTAGTCTGCAGACATTAAAATTAATCCTGCCTTGCTCATATCAAGCAATAAGCGATCATACCAACTCGAGGGATTATAGCCTTCGGGAAACTCGTTTTTTTTCATATCAAGAGTGGATTTATAGAATCTTTCAGGATATTTTGGCGAAGTTTGCTTTGTATTTAAACTCGCAGAAATCTTAAATCCAAATTCATCGTTGTGTTTGTAATTTGCAGCCAGATGAAGATCTTCAAACAACTCCCACTCTAAGCCAAAGCTGTATGGGGTATCTGGGGATTTGCTACCTCTTCCAACCTGGAAGTTATACTCGTCAGGATTGTATTCAGCTAAAATTTTCAATGGGTAATTAGGAACAGCATATGTTAGGCCTCCAAAAATTCCGGCATTTTTACCGCTGAAGAAGTTATCGAAACTAAACTCTCCACCTTGGCCAGTAACAGCACTTCGCTCTTCAAATCTATCAGAAATATTTTTTAACGGGTTATCAAAATCACCTTTTCCAGCAAGGCGGCCCCACCCAACACCTAGGGTAACATCTAGGGGACCATATTTTTTGGAACCAACAATATATTCTGAACCATAAACTCCAGTACCAGCCACATCCCTTATACCAATAGCAATTTGAGGTAAGTAATTACTTTCCTCCAACAGCCTTATTTTGGCTTCGTAACTTCTGTCATAGTAAAAAAAGTCTTCAAACCCCACATACCTAAAAGTTGTTTCAAACCAAGGTGTCGCTTGATAATTAAGAGAGTAAACGCTTACTGTGTCTTGTTTTGAGACCGTAGCACGTAGATAGCCATCTTTCATCATGCGAGCAGAAGGGATATCTATAATCCCGGTTGTTCCCAAATCCCCAGCTTTAGCACCAAAGGATATGAAAAAAGATGATAATAAGAAAAATGGCCCTAGTAGAAGGGCCATTTTAAAAATTTTATTCATTTTATTAAATAAAGCTCTTAGGTACCGCCTGTACCACCTGTACCACCTGTACCGCCTGTACCGCCTGTACCGCCTGCGTCATCACCAGCAGCAGCAGGAGTGGGAGCTGGGTCGTCATCATCATCATCAGCAGCAACTGCTACACCAACAACGGCTGCGCCAATAGCAACAGCAGTAGCTACTGAGACACCAGCAATGGTTCCCGCACCAGCGGCAGCACCAGCTCCAGCACCAGCACCAGCACCACCAGCAGATGACTCAGATTGTGCATAAGCAGAACTGGTCATGATTATTGCGATTAAAGCAACAAGTAATTTTTTAAACATCTGAATCACCTTAGTAAAAAGTAACTTAAAAGCTAATTTATATTAGCAAACAAATAGAAAAAACTAAAAAACAACCTTTTGTCAAGAGGTTATTATATTAAAAATTAATTTTTTAAAAAATTTATAATTTTTTCGTTTAAATGATTAATCAGACCCTCAATGTCATCTTTCTTTAAATACCTTAAATATAACCCACGCTTCATTTTTGTATATCTAAAGTCCCAAAAACCAAAATCATAAACCTTCCAGCCATGATTAGTTTTATTAATAAAAAGTTTTAAATCCAAGTCAGGTACAATTTTCAGATTCCTCTCAACAATTAAGATTGCGCTTTTATTATTTATCAAAGTAATTTTTTTAGCCTAAGGCTAGTGTTAAGATTACTATTTAGCCATTCATATGCATATCTTCTGAATGTATTTTTAAGAGCTTCAGTAAGTTCTGAAATTAATTTTTTGTTAATTTTAAGGAAATTTTCTTCACCCAAAATTGTTTTTAAGGTTAATTCCGGATTACTGTGAAACAAAAAAAGTTTAGCTGGGCCTGCCTCAAATTTATAAGGATATTTGCGATAAAATTTTCTTTTCTTAGATACCTCACTACTTGAAATAATATCTTCAGCGAAAGTATCTTCAATCTCTTGGATAAGAATTTGTCTATTTTCCAAGCTATACCCAGTTGAGCAAAAGAAAAAAACAACAAAAAAGGCAGAGAGTAAAAACTTTTTTACCATATTTTGAATTTGCGAACGAAACCTATCCCCCCAAGGAGATAATCATCTTTTTTGATGAGGGGGCTTAATTCGTTCTTCCCTTTAGAAAGATCAATATATTTCACATAACTCAGGATAAGCCACTTATCTGTCTCATATTTAATTGTTGATGATAATCTATGCCCCAATAACCCGCTTCTGGCTTTATAGAATGCACGGTCGGTTGTTACAAATTCCTGATTTACCGAGAAAAACTTTGATTGATACGCCTCACTCGCCCAGATGATACCAATATCAAAATCATAAAATAGGTTTCCATTTTTGGCCTCATAATGCACCCGAGGCTCTACAAGATAACCTGCATCTTGCACAAATTTATCATCAAAAGCCTCATCTTCACCTAAAAGCTCAAATGAGGCGCGTACAGGGATATCTAAACTAATGTAATAATTTTGTTTCTGAATGAGCCTGAGGCTAACTTCAGGACCTATTTCGACAAAAAACCCCAAATCAGGCATACCATTACGCGCGGTATTATCATCACTGGATACCGGAAAAGAACCGGTAATATCAAAATCAAGCTGAATGATATTGGTATTAATCAATTCCGCATGTACGCCTTTATCATTGACGCTCAGTCGGTCAGACCTAAAGTCGATGTAAGGCACTGGCAGGAAATAATCATCATTCTCATCTGATCCGGGATAATGAGGTAAAGAGGCGACGCCCAGCCCAGCACCTAAGATCAGCGAGTCCTCGCTGATGCTCTCATTTTCCGTTGCATGACTGACGTGTGGAAAGCATGAAACTGCTACCAATAAGAAAAACCTTTTCATAAACCCTCAATTAACTCCCTTAGGGACAAAGGTTGGATGCGCTAAGATGTATTTCTTCTATTTCCGACAATATGTCATCATTTAATTCAACATCAATTGAAGAAATGGCAATTTCTAGCTGTTCCATACTTGTCGCCCCAATAATATTGGACGTTACAAAAGGTCTGGTCGTGACAAATTGAATAGCCATTTGTGCGGGATTTAACCCATGTTTGTTTGCCAATGCAAGATACTTGTCCACCGCCTCTTCCGATCCCGCTGTTTCATAGCGGCTAAGCCGAGGCGCAATATATTTTCTAGACCCGACGGGTATTGCTCCCTTTTGGTATTTACCGGTGAGATAGCCTTGCGCGAGAGGAGAATAGGCTAATAATCCGACCTTATCGCGATGATAGATTTCCGAACCGCCAAGTTCATAAATACGATTAAGAAAATTATAGGCATTCTGAACAGAGACAATACGAGGCAAATTCTTGGTTTCGGCATAATGCAAAAACTTCATTGTCCCCCATGGGGTTTCGTTAGAAAGACCAAAATGGCGGACTTTGCCGGATTTTCTCAACTCATCCAAAATACCGAGCGTATCCTCGATGCGGTTAATCTCATCACCGAAATGCTGATATCCTAATCCGCCAAATAAGGGCAGAGGGCGATCAGGCCAATGGAGCTGATAGAGATCAATATAATCGGTCTTTAAACGGGCGAGGCTTTTATCAATCGCCTCCATAATCTGAGGGCGTGTTAATTCAGGCTCATCCCCATTATCCCTGAACCAGGTCATGGTTGAACGACCGACCACTTTGGTTGCAAGAATAACATCCTGTCTCTTGCCGGTCTTCTCAAACCAGTTTCCAATCATGGTTTCCGTTCTTCCCTGCGTCACAGCTTCCGGCGGAATAGGATAAAGTTCGGCGGTATCAAAAAAGTTGACGCCCTTTTCAAATGCATAATCCATCTGCTCAAAGGCTTCTTCTTCGGTATTTTGACGACCCCAGGTCATTGTACCTAGACAGATGGCACTGACCTGCACATCCGTATCTCCTAATTGTCTTCTTTCCATGGCACCCCTCTTCAGCAACCTAACTGTGCTGATAAGTTCAGTTGCAACGCTGAAACCAATAACATAACTTCGGGAGAGTATTGAAAAGGAGCCACAATGACAACTGTTTCAGAAGCGATACTATCCCGGCGATCCATAAGAGCTTTTTTAGATAAACCTGTAGCCCCCGATTTAATAAAAAAAATCATCACACAGTCTGCCCGTGCCCCGTCTGGTGGAAATCTACAACCTTGGTATGTCGATGTTGTAACTGGGGATAGCCATAAAAAACTTTTGGATTTGATGGATAAAAAAATCGCAGACAACCCGGCAGGGGAAACAAGAGATTATGATTTCTATCCGAGTGATTTGCCTGATAAGTATACCAACCGCAGACGTGCAACCGGCGCCGGCCTCTATGAAGCAATGGGCATTGCTTATGATGATAAGCTGGCCAGATGGGATGCCATGAAGTTAAATTGGGAATTTTTTGGTGCGCCTGTTGGTCTGTTTTTCTCGATTGATAAATTCATGGGTAAAAATCAATGGTGTCATCTCGGCATGTTGATGCAAAACATTTCCCTCCTCGCAATTGAAAACGGTCTCGCAACCTGCATGCAAGAAGCTTGGGCCGTCTATAGTGAGACCATGCATGACTTTTTAAATCTACCTGATGAGCGTGTTTTTTACTGCGGTATGGCACTTGGTTATGAAGACAAAACTGCACAAGTTAATAAATTCATTACTGAAAGGGAGAAATTAGTTAAATTTGTTAGTTTTATTGATTGAAATAAAACAAATAAGGCGTATGTGTATTAAAGGTATTCTGGTTGAGTGTTGCGTAAATGAGGAAATTAAGCGTATGCGTAAGGAAGTAATTTTTAACGAGTGGTTGCAAGAAGTTTCCAAATATCCAAATGTAAATTACTTCAGACATTCAGGTGCTACGATGAGCCTCATGGCAACTATCGCCTCCCTAAATGGTGATTTCAACTTCGGGGTGACAGACTACATAAAAATCGCCCAGCAGCATCAAGCTTCAAAAAATCACAGCGAAAGCTCACTGCGTAATTTCTTGATGCAAGCAATTAAAGATGGTCATTTTGTGGCGTTGGATAATCCTTTGAAGAAAACCAGAAAGACGCTCGTACTATCCGATACGCTCAAAAAAGAGTACCGAAACTGGCTCAACTCTCTATCCAAAAAATTCGCAGCCTAAAAACAAAAAATTTCGTGACCTTAGGCCCTCACTGACTAGCCCTTAGCAGCATGGTCAACAATGTCATTCGGAAGATTACCTTCCCAAGCGTTTTTATAAAACGCTAAATCTGCAATGAATTGCACTTGGTCATCTGTATCAATAAATGACACTGGCCCGTGTCCGAAATAAATAAATTCAGTCACCTCCAGACCAGCAGCTTCTTCGTGAATCTCACCGATTGACTCATAGCCATACACACCCGGCCCAGCTTCACCAGTTTCAAATGTAAGTAAGCCTTTTGTGACAAAAAATTCCGCTGGGCTAATATGTTGATGTCGGCCAAATTTCACACCAGGTTGAAGCTGGACGTAAAGAACCCAGTCACCTGTGACATCGCAATATCTAAGAAGCTTAAACTTGACGCCTTCACCAAGTTCAACCCAATCAATTTTATTGATATCCGCGAGCATGCCACCTTGTACACCTGGGTCATGAATTTCTGATATATTTCTAGCCATTTCGTTACCAAATTATCCGCTACAGACGTTGTTAAATATTTATGAAATCTATTCAGGTTCGCTAAATGTAACAGCTACGAGCTTTAACATATATCCGTAGAAAAGGGTTGTGAGAGCAACAGCAAAAGCAGGGGCGACACTTTCCAAATCATTCAAGGTTTTAAATGAAGAATAAGCCATTATCGCAATAATGCCCATGATAGCGCCAATCCAACCGAAATATATCGTACCGTTACCAAATTCACTTAAGTAATTATCTGTTCTACCCTTTAACAATGCAAAACCGATACCGCCTCCGAAAACTAAAATAAAGCTGTATAGATCTATGAAAGTATTCAAACCGAATTTGTTTGCTATGGTAGCAACAAGAAAAATACAAATAACTAACCCTAAATATCTTTTCACAAGATTACCTCCAAATTTATAATCAAAATCAACATTAAAAGTTTACATAACTACTGTAAGCAATCTCAGCATTAATTGTGCTTAATTCATAGTAGCTTTTATCCTCTTGGAAATGAAATCAATTATATATATCTCTACAAATTACTAGTTTCCTTTTTTGGGGAAATATTTTGATCTCTAGGGTAATTTATATGTATCTGAGATTTGATGTAGTGGTATGACCAAAAAAAATTCTTTAGTTCCCGTTTTATTGATTTCTTTAATCGTAGTCTCATATTTTATCTTTTCATCTTCCGAAAAAGATAAAACCTCAGACTGGTTATCATATGGAAATGAGTACAACGAGCAGCATTTTAGTCATCTTAATCAAATCAACATTAAGAATGTAAATAGTCTTAAACTTGACTGGGAACTCCCTTTACCTGATGCCATTCAACTCGGTAGCACCCCTTTAGCCATTGATGGCAAAATATATTTCACTGGAGACAGAGCAATCGTATATGCCGTTGACGGTAGAACTGGACAATTAATTTGGGTTTATGATCCAAAAATTGGAGAAAAATCACCAAGAAAGATTGCACTGGGCTGGAATTCTAATCGGGGATTAGCCTATTTAGACGGAAAACTTTTTCTTGGTGCAACAGATGGTCGGCTCATCGCGCTGAATAAAGACTCAGGTGAATTAATTTGGTCAGTCGATACATTTGAAAAAAATGGTGACCGGGCCATTACTGGCGCACCGCGCGCTTTTAAAGACACTGTGATTATTGGTCATGGAGGCGCTGATGCACAAGCGCGGGGTTATGTGTCCGCCTATGACGCTAATACAGGTGAATTTAAATGGCGTTTTTATCTGGTTCCCGGAGATCCCGCAAAAGGCTTCGAGAATGAGGCCATGGAAATGGCTGCCAAAACCTGGCATGGCGACTGGTGGAATAGAGGCGGCGGCGGCGGAACCGTCTGGAATGCCATGACATTTGATGAAGAATTTAACGCAATTTATTTAGGCACCGGGAATGGAGGCGTTTGGGATCATCAACTTAGAAGTGATGGCATAGGGGATAACCTTTTTCTCGGGTCAATAGTCGCGCTGGATGCTGATACCGGCGACTATCGCTGGCATTATCAAGTCATGCCGGAAGAAAGCTGGGACTATAACGCCGCGATGGATATTGTTTTGGCTGATTTAGAAATTAAAGGGGAAACAAAAAAGGTTTTAATGCAAGCGCCCAAAAATGGATTTTTATATGTCATAGACCGTCAAACTGGGAAGCTCATCGGCGCGGATAAATTTTCTAAATCCAATTGGGCCAGTAAAATTGATTTGGAAACCGGGCGGCCTGTAATGGGCGAGGCAGCTGATTTTCAAAAAAGTCCTAAGCATCTTTGGCCGGGCCCAATCGGGGCACATAATTGGCAGGCCATGGCTTACAGCCCGAAACAAAAACTTGTTTACATTCCCGAAATGCAGCACGGGGCTACCTACATAAAATCTGAGATGCCAAATCTGAGAGAAAATTTTCTCAACCTCTCCATTATTACGACCTATGATCAAATAGATCCAAACGATGGCAAAGGATCAATCGTTGCGATGGATCCTGTGACATTGAAACCAAAATGGAAAGTTCAACATGATAGTTTTTGGAATGGCGGGATACTGGCCACGGAAGGTGATCTTGTTTTTCAAGGAACTGCTGATGGAGAATTTGCCGCCTACAGTGCAATTGATGGCACGAAATTATGGTTCATTGATGTTCAAAGAGGTGTAACCAGCGCGCCAATAAGTTACATGGTTGATGGTGTCCAGCGCATTGTTATACCAGTAGGATATGCTGGTGGGTATGCGGCATTCGGAATTAAAGCCACCCATGCGGGGTGGAAATATAAAGCACCTGGAATCAGACTTTTAAGCTTTAGTCTGGAGGGAGAAAAAGAACTCAAGAGGGTTGAAACCGGAAGGTATCAACTTGATTTAGTCGACTTGAGCGATGTTGAGATTGACGAAAAACTCGCGTTAACTGGCATGGAACTATATCACAGCGCCCCCTGTGGGAGTTGTCATGGTGGTCAAGGTAATAATTCTGGTTCCGGAGCGCCGGATTTAAGGGAGTCTGCATCTCTCACAGACTTTGAGACCTTCAAATCCTTAACAAAAGACGGGCTTTTGGTTGATAACGGTATGCCAAAATTTGATGATCTGTCTGATAGCGAGATCAATGCCATTTATGAGTATTTAAGGCAGAGAACGAAAATCGCCGCTGCGGATTTGAAAAATTAGGTTTTATGAATTTTGAAGAGAGTCGCAGGGCTTTATTGCTTCAGTATAAGGCTGTCGCTTCCTCCATGGCTTTTTCAAAAGTCATTAAATCAAAATAATCTCGCCAATGGGTCATTAGACCATCTGAAAACGTCATCACTCCGCATACGGGCAACTCGACCCATTTATCGTTAATTAGAAATTTATCTGTTCGTTCGGTAAAGACGTTGCCTCTATCATCTTCCGCAATTTGATGAATATCCCAGATGATTTTCTCGCTCATCTCTAATACAGGAGCAATGAAAGTTCTAATTTTGTCGTGCCCCTTAAGCGGTTTCATAGGAATGTTATGATATCGACAACTTTCGGACATCATATTGAGAATTTTATCGAGATTTTTATTTTCCCAAGCGCCAATAAAATCTTTTGCTAGATGGGTATTATCTGACATAGCCGGCTTTTTTTAAATCATAAAATATTATCAATTAAAAACACCTTAATTCAAATGTTTTACTTATGAAATCCATAAATCCAATATTTTTGTTTATCAATTATTTTAAATCATCAATTTTTCTTAAAAGTTCTTTTTTGAAGTCCTGAGAAGCATCTGCGCACAATGTAATTAACATCCCTGTCATCACCTGCCTTCTATAAGTTTTAAGGTCGATATAGCCATGCATCCAATCCAAACGAGCCAGCCTCTGAGAAGAGAAAAGCCTGATTGATATTTGATCTATATCTATTCGCCCCTCCAGCTTGCCAGAGGATATAGCGTGAGCACAAATTAATCTTGCTTGATTTCGTGCCTCCATAAAGACACCACTTTCTGACTGATGATCGAAAAAATTTAATCTTTCGCCAGCCATAAACGCAGCACGGTAAAAAGTTTCGTTTGTTGAGAGTAAATCAATTAGACCATCAACAAAACTTTCTAGGGCTTCTAATGTATTTGCTGGGTCAAAATCAGTAGCTGCATTCATAATATCCGACATGGCATCTCTCACAAGTTTGCTTAAAATCTCAGAACGCTTTCCGAGAAGATTATGAACTGTTGGTATTGTAACGCCTGCACAGTCAGCAAGCCTTGCAATTGTAAAGGCGTCTAGACCATCTTTAGAGATAATGTCACCAGCACACGCCAGTAAATAATTTTTACGTTTGTATTTATTTGCTTTGCGGGTTTTTAAACCCTTAGCAGGATTTTTTTTTGTCATTTAAATTTCTTAACAGATATACAGCTTGATTTACATTTTTTATTTTAATACAAATTTAATGTATAATAAAAACTGTAAATATTATGAAAGTGTCATTTATGTTTCAAAACGTTTCAAAATCAATAGAAGCCTGTGCAGCACATTATGGTGAAGATAGTAAAGCTATGCGTAAGTATTTGCTTAATGGAGAGAGGTTGGCTCTCGAGTTAAATAATCGTGGGCCTATTATCTTTGAACAAGACGGCTCTCTTTCTAAAGATATTCTTGAAGCTTACAACAAATATGGTTTTTATATTTTTACGGGCGTTATTGAGGACAAGGAACTCGAAGAAATTAAGCAAGACCTTGAGCAAATGAAAAAACGTTTCCCAGTCAGCCCAGGAGCTCAAAATACAATTGACGGCTCCCCAGCGCTAGGAGCAGATTGTTCAGCACTTACCTTAGTATGGTCTAAACCTCTCGGTGACCCTTTAGGCGGCACAGAATTAGCCAATGGTCGACATCAAGTAAAGCTTTTTGAACCGCAGGCAGCCGATGGAGCTCCTGAATTTATACCATTCATTTTGTTAGGTTCATTACAATTTTCTGAAACATGTTTGCGTATGTACGGACATCCTAAATTATTAAAAATTGCCGAGGAAATTAATGGTGAGGATTTTGCTCCTTTCAACGAAACCTTATTCATCAAGGAACCCGGTGTTGGAGCAGCCGTATCATGGCATCAAGACGGAGCTACTCATTGGGACAGCCCGGACTTTGATAGTGGTATTCACGGTTTCAATTTCATGGCTCAAGTTTATGGAAGCACGGCGGTAAACGGAGTATGGGTTTTGCCGGGCAGTCATATACATGGGAAAATAGATATAGCTAAGCTTGTAGAAGAGTCTGGAAGTGAACGTCTAATTGGGACTGTCCCAATAATTTGTGATCCTGGAGATGTAGTGATTTGTAATAGACAGATACTTCATGGCTCTTTCGCAAACACAGGATTTGAACCAAGAATTACAATAAATATGGGCTTTCACCGTCGAAGTTCTGTACTAAATGTTAAAGGTGCTGGAACGCATAGCGAAGTTCAAATTTTTAATGAAGAAATAATTGATAAAAGGTCAGAAGTTATAGGTTACGGCATTGATGCCCGCCGTCAGCATTTTCCTGGTGAAACCCCTTATGAATATAAACCATTTGTTAAAAAGGGATTAACATTTAAGTGGGATGAAGATGCCAGAGAAGCTATCCATGATTATAATAAATTGGATTTAAGTATCTAGTGGAAAGCTCAAATAGTTAGAAAAAATATCTTCCATAAAAATTAAAAAAGGCCTCGATATTTTTTATTACCCTGATCAAAATTAAGTCGTTCCTCAAAAAAATTAAGGTGTTTATATGAATGGTGCTCAAAGCTTGTTAGGAACTCTTGTCAGATCTGGAATTGAAGTCTGCTTTACAAACCCTGGCACATCAGAAATGCACTTCGTTGCATCCCTTGATCGTGAGCCAGAGATGCGAGCAGTTCTGGTTCTTTTTGAAGGTGTTGCAACTGCTGCTGCCGACGGATATGCTCGGATGATAAACAAACCAGCTGCAACACTTTTACATTTGGGACCAGGCCTGGCCAATGGTCTTTCAAATTTACATAATGCCAAAAAAGCAAGATCACCGGTTGTTAACATTATTGGCGATCATGCGACCTACCATCTGCCATTTGAAGCCCCGCTTACATCGGATGTTAAGGCCTTTGCTGCACCAGTTTCTCATTGGATAAAATCAAGTCCAAATGCTGCGGATGTGGGGCAAGATACAGCTGAAGCTGTGCGAGCAGCAAATTCGAATGGTGGACAAATCGCCTCGCTTATATTGCCTGCAGATACGGCTTGGACACCCGCCAGTGACTATGGCTTTTATCGCACACCTCCTATGCCAGACACTCCACCTCAAGCAGCAATTACTAAAGCTTCAAAGATGCTTAAAAATAGTAAAAAAACAGTAATTTTGATATCAGGTCATGCCCTTCGAGCTAAAGGGGTTAAAGCAGCAAACCGTATTGCTGTAAAATCTGGCGCACAAGTTTTTGCAGATACATTTAATGCCCGAATGGAACGTGGTGCAGGAAGATACAACATTAAAAGGCTACCATATTTTGCTGAGCAGGTTTCTGAGATACTTGCCGGGACTGAACAACTCATAATTGTCGGTTCCAAGCCTCCAGTCTCTTTTTTTGCATATCCTGACACTCCAAATTATCTTGTTCCAGATGGGTGTCAGATACATACATTATCAACACCAGCGGAAAACTCTATAAGTGCATTAGAGGCAGTAGCTGATGAAATCGGTGCCCCCAAAAACCCTCACGGTAGAATAGATTTAATACGTCCAGAATTAGCTAGCGGTGGCGATATTGCCTCTTCAGTTTGGCAAGCCATGGCACATTTTATGCCTGATGACTCAATTGTAGTTGACGAGGCAACAACAAGTGGCATCGCATCTGAGATGTTTCTCGCAAATGCCCCCTCATTTGACTATCTACAATTGACTGGTGGAAGTATTGGTATTGGTCTACCTCTATCATTAGGCGCCTCAATCGCATGCCCTGGTCGTAAAGTTATCTGTGGCCAGGGAGACGGTGGAGCCATGTATACACTCCAAGCTCTTTGGTCACAGGCAAGAGAACAATGTGATGTCGTAAACATTATATTTAACAATAGAAAATACCTAATTCTTGAAATTGAAATAATGCGCGTCGGAGCTGAAAATATAGGTCCAAAAGCGCTCGATATGTTTGATATTGGACGACCAGAAATAGATTGGTGCAAACTTGCTGAGGGTATGGGAGTTCATTCCATACGCGTTTCATCAGTCCAAGAAGTGAACCACGCAATGGAATTTTGTATGAAAAATAAGGGCCCTCATATGATTGAAGTTATTCTCTAAAACATTAATTACCGAAAAATTTTTATAATGTAATGCAAATTATAAATATTCACACTTTTCAAAAATCAATTATTTAATATCTTTTATTAACCTTGAAGTTTTTTCTTAATTATGTCCTTACATTCTGTTGGCAAAACCAAATGAGGCGACTGCTCATTGAGTAAATTGAAATACAACTGACCACTTTTCATGACAGAAATAATTTTAGATTTATCCTGCAAGGTCTGAATTTCTTCCAACGGGTTGCCGTCAATCAAAACAATATCAGCCAGACTCCCTGCTGTCATTGTGCCAAGACTTCCATCCGGCATAAAGGCTTCACCACCATGCTTAGTCGCAGCACGCAAGGCATCAAATTGGGAGAAACCAAAAAACTTAACAAAATATTCAAGATCTTTGGCATAGGTTCCATGCGGCGTAATGTTTAGACCATAATCGCCCCCAACAAGAATCCTAATACCCAACTTCTTCATTTTTTTGACGGAGTCGATTGTCGCCTCCAATTCAGCGGCATAACCCTCAACTTCAGGACTGTCTTTCGCAAATCCGAACATCTCGTAATTTTCCAGAAAGGTAACTTCCCATGCCGTTGCTGGTCCGACAAAAACTTTATCTTTATTGGCGTCAAGCAACTCACACGCTTCATCATCCAAGTAGTTCGCATGTCCGATATAATCGACCCCATATCTAACAGCTTGTTTAACCGCATCTGCAGAACGCGCATGACATGCAACGCGCATCCCCCTGCCATGTGCTTCGGAGACAAGAACATCCAACTCCTCATCCGTGAAACCAAGAACGCCAGGTTTAATACCTCCACCTGATGAAATTAACTCACCGTCAATCATGACCTTCACAACATCCACGCCGTTTTTTGAGAGGGTTCTCACAGCTTTTCGAACCTCCCAAGGGCCGTCCGTTATCATGCCGAGACCATCTATTTTCAACTGTGCATAATCCGGGTGCAAATCGGCATTACTGCCTGTCGACCCAATATCGCGCCCACCCGCCAATAGGCGTGGGCCAATAATATCGTTATTCTCAATGCCCTGTTTTAAAAAGGCATCGATACGATGCACCGAGCCGAAACTAATCGCTGAGGTAAATCCCGAACCGAGCATCACCCGCGCATTATTAATCGTTTTAATCATCACCTCTTCAACAGGCGATTTATCCAATTCTAGGGGACCGTTATTTGTGTAAGAAAGATGCGCGTGCGACTCTGTCATCCCCGGCATGGCAAATAACCCCATGCAATCAATCTCGTTGATATCACCAGAAATATCAGGCTTATTTGCACTGTCTCCAGCATATAAAATTTTATCCTGATCAATGACCAAAGTCCCATTTTCAATAGTCTCATCTGCATCACCGATAAAAAGATTAAGATTTTTTAATACGATCATAAAAGCCTCAACAATTTCTTGGCGTTAACAGATAAAGCGACGGCATCAGGGTGAATTGTCTCAGGCGTATCAAACCCACCAAAATTTGTCCCAAAAACAATTTTTTGATTATTCGCAAATTCATAAAGCAGGCTTTTTGCACTTTGCCCCTCAATATGCGTATCGAACCATAATTTTTTAACCATACCCAGATAATCAAAATCTTTATCTGCGAATTTAGCAAGCTTTGTCATCTTTTCTGCAAGAAAACTAAAACACCCACCGCCATGTGAGATGCATATATCCAGTTCAGGAAACCGATTTAAAACGCCCCCAAAAATAATCTGAGCAACAGCAAGCGTTTCTTCATAAGCATAGCCAAGGCTCAAAGATAAATTATAATTTTCCAGTCGATCATCCCTCAAGCCTGACCGCCCATCCGTGGAAGCAGGGTGTACAAATAAAGGAACATCCAGTTCTACCACCTTTTCATAGAGCTGATTAAGAGGCGCCGAGTCGAAGCCCCCCGGAAAATCAGTGCCAATAGAAGCGCCTGTGAGACCCAACTCTTTCACTGCACGTTCCAACTCAAAACACGCTGCTTCAATATCTTGAAGCGGCAAGGCTGCCAGTCCCAAAAACTTATCGTTATCAATGACGGTTTTTGACATTAGGTCATTATGTTTTTTGCAAAAACGGATTGCAGTTTCAGCTTCTATACCGTGGAACATTGTCAGAGGATTGGGCGACAAAACCTGCAAATCCACACCGAGGCGGTTCATCACATCCATCCTTAAATCAATATCGGTAAATATTGAGTTTTCGTAATCAAGATTCTTGAAAACATATTCACCGATTTTAAAACATTTGCGGCCTTCAGAGTCTTCAAACGCCTCAGGGCCATGAATTCCGGCTTCATTATTCAGATCTTGAAATACAATATGCGCGTGAACGTCAATTATGTTCGACATTTTACGCCCCTCCCCTCCAGATAATAATATTAGGGAGAAGGAGGAAAGATGTCATTAAATTTGCGTCTTCCGTCTTAACGGCAAACAGCTTGCATATGACATTACAAACTTCCTTTGATAACGCCACCATCAACCGGAATAGCTGTCCCCGTTATATAAGAAGCCTGTTGCGAGGCTAAAAAAGTAACCATACTGGCAATTTCATCTGGATACGCAAACCTTCCCAATGGAATGTCATCAATAATCGCTTGCTGTCTTTTATCGCCATCAGTACCACTTAACATTGATTTGACGCGGTCAGTCAGTGTCCACCCCGGGCAAACAGTATTAATGGTGATGCCATAAGCACCGATGTCTAATGACAGAGATTTCGCCCAACCCTGAACACCCATTCTCATAACATTTGAAAGCAGGATTTCTGGAATAGGCTGCTTAATAGAAAATGAAGAAATATTGACTATGCGCCCCCATTGCGCCCTTTTCATATCATCTAGAACCAGCTCGGTTGTAGTCACTGCAGAACGCAATGTCAGATGATAGGCATCCACCCAATCTTGGCTATCTACTGTTTGATAATTACCCACTTTAGGACCACCGGCATTATTGACGAGAATACTTACGGCCCCAAATTCACCCTGCACCTCTGAAATAAAACGCTGTATTTGCGATGCATCTGAAACATCCACAACGGAGGTAAAAATATTCACATCAACTTGAGATTGAATGTCTTGAACAGCAGCTGCAAGATTGCCTTCATCACGTCCGCAAATGGCGACATTTGCGCCTTCTTTGGCGAGAGATAAGGCAGTAGCCTTGCCAATCCCCAAACTCCCGGCAGTCACGACGGCAGTTTTTCCAGCAATTTCAAAATTCATAATTTAACCCGCCCAGATTAATGATTAATTGCCATTATTCCAAATTTAACTTTAGGTGCTTAACTTAATACTCACCGTTTTTTGCTCGGTATATGCCTTAAAGCCATCCTCGCCCAATTCCCGTCCCCAGCCAGATTGTTTGTATCCACCGAAAGGCAGGGCGGAATGCATTCCTCCATAATGATTGACCCATACATTCCCGGATTGGATTTTTGCGGCCACGGAATGGGCTTTGTTGACATCAGTAGTGAACACCCCAGCCCCTAAACCATATTGTGTATCATTTGCTAAGCTGATGACCTCATCCAGATCTTTGAATTTTGTGGCAGCCAATACAGGACCAAAAATCTCCTCCCGGGCGATTTTCATAGACGGGTCGATTTTAGTAAAGACCGTTGGTTTAAAAAAGTATCCGTCAGAATTATCACCATCTCCCCCAATTATAACCTCCGCCCCTTCTTCCAGACCTTCTTGGACATATTTATTGACTTGATTAAATTGGATTTCTGAAATGAGAGGGCCGAGCATTGTATCTGGGTCAAAACCGTTTCCGACTTTCAAACCTTTACTGAATTCTGCGATACCATTCAAAAACTCGTCATAGACACCTTCTTGGACATATAAGCGTGAACCCGCAAAACAAACTTGACCGCTATTGGTGAAAATCGCCATCGCCGCGGCAGGGATTGCCGTTTCAAGATCACAATCATCAAAAATGATACAGGGTGACTTCCCGCCCAATTCCAAAGTAATTCTTTTTAAATCATGACTGCAGGCATTGACGATTTTTTTACCTACTGAGGTTGAACCGGTAAATGAAATCTTATCAACGTCTTTGTGATGAACTAGCGCTTCCCCTGTAGAAGCATCTCCAGTTAAAACATTCAAAACGCCGGGGGGGATACCAGCTTCAAGAGCAGTCTCAGCCAGTAAAAGCGCACTCAGAGGGGTGTCCTCAGCAGGTTTCACAACACAACTGCACCCAGCCGCTAAAGCAGGTGCGACTTTGATTAAAAATGTACCAAAGGGGCCATTCCAAGGAAGAATTAAACCCACCACGCCGATAGGCTCAAGAGAGGTGTAACTATGAAAATTCTCACCATTACCAGTCAATGCAGATGAGATATTTTTGCCCAGAACCTTATCTGTCATCCCTGCAAAATATCGTATCCAATCAAGACCGTACTGTATGAAAGTCTTGGCAATCACAACAGGCATGCCATTGTCCAGCACCTCAATTTCGGAAATATGATCAATTTTAGATTCTAAAAGATCAGCCCATTTCCATAATATTTTGGTACGATCCAGAGGCTTCATGCCACTCCAAACACCTCTATCGAAAGAATTTCTGGCAGATGAAACAGCTTTATCAACATCCTGACTTGATGCGAAACAAACCTCGGCGATTTTATTTTTATTGGCAGGGTTAAAAACGTCGAAGCTTTTTCCATCAGATGAATCCAACCAGTTACCATCAATCAACAATTTATGTTTGTTTGATAAGAAATTTGTTGTTTCCTCTAAAACTTGATAGCCCATTTCACCCCCCGACAAACCTAAACTTACTTTTAATGCCTATACACATATAAGACGGAATCCACCTTAGATACTATAATTTTGTCTAACCACTTGAACATACTATAGAAAGACATCACCACCATTCGGGCTGAGGCACTGGCCTCGAAAATGAGCTGCCCCATCACTTGCAAGAAAAAGATACGCGCCGAGTATATCATCCACTTCAGCGAGTTTGCCCCGTGGAATACCTAAGCGAATAGCTTCAAGGATATCTGCTGGAACATCGCCCAATATCGGTGTTAGGGTTGCTCCAGGGGCCACACAGTTCGCTGTAATATTACCTGCACCGATTTCCAAAGCCAGCGTCCGCGTGAAAGACAATATAGCGCCTTTTGCGGCAGTATAATGAGCAAAACCCGGCGCGCCTTTATATGCAAGTTGCGAGGCGGTACTGATTATTCTACCCCTATCTCGTTCCAGCATATGAGGCAGGGCAGCACGTGTGCAGAGAAATGTCCCTTTAATGTGAACCGCCATTACCATGTCCCAATCGTCTTCAGAAATATCTTGTACAGGTGCTGAACACGCAATTCCTGCATTATTGACGAGAATATCCAACTTACCAAATTCAGAAAGGGTCGCATCCATCATGGTAGCAACTTCGTCAGATCGGCTAACATCAGCCTGAATAGCAATTGCCTTGCCGCCATTCTCGGTAATCGCATTGACGATATTATCTGCGGCAGATTGTGTTTCAGAGTCAGGATAATTAACCGCGATATGGCAGCCCTGTGCTGCAAAAGCAGACGCCAAACCCGCACCAATGCCTGAACTGGCGCCAGTAATCAAAACAGATTGTCCGAGCAGTTCCGGATAGTTTGGGAGACTTTCCATAGGACAACTCCATGATCATAAATATTATTCATATACTGAATTTAATCTTACGCTCTACACGTAAAAAATCCAGAAACTATCGGCAAAACCACCCTATCAAATGTGATAAATGGCAAATTACTAATTATATTTATGAATTAGATGGATAGAATTATTGATCGCAATCTGAAAGTCTACACAATCTGAAATTTCGGAAATGTGCGAGGGCAAGCAATCCTGCACCCAATAAAGTTGAATAACGCTCGCCTGATTCACCAAGCACCTCATGCCCGGTTAACGCTGTAAAAATTAATACACAAACACCTAAAACCCCTTTGAGTAAAACCGAGAGATTTCTGTGCCTTTTACAACCGAGAGAAAGGCTAAAGGCACTTAAAGGTATAAGTGCCCAAAGTAACCAAACATGAAAAGACTCCTCACCAAAAAGAGTAGTCCCAATTGCAGGAAACACACTCAAAAGAAAAGGAAGGCCAATACAGTGAACCGCACAAACGGAAGACGCAGAAACCGCAAACTTGTCAGCCAATCCGATATGTTTCGTTGCTATGCCCATAAGTTTTCCATGGATTAGTATTACAGAGTGTCTTTTCAAACAGAAAAAAATGAATAATACAACTCAAAATTATTCAGCTTTTTAGAAGAAACCTATCTCTTCAAATTCGCCTTATAAATAAAATAAAAATTTGAGGTCTAAAGCTCCAATATTTTTTTAAGAAAAATTTTGGCTTTGCTCATCCCAAAATACATCTCATTCAATTAATCATAGAGAGTTTGTGGGCAATCATATTCAGTGTTGGTGTGAACCGTGATTTCCGATTTATCCTGACAAAGAAAATTACACTGACGTTGTTTATTTGCCTTCCCGTCAGATGTATAGCCAAGTTCCACAATAGGTTCGCTTATAAGATTGCACACCAAGAGACGGTCTTGGGATGTCGACTCGGCAGGAGGTGGAGATGCCTGGCGTTGATTAAAAGATACATCTAAATCTACATCCAGCCAGAAAAACAGAGCTAGCAATGCCACCAACACCGTGATTGTTATGACGAAAGCCTTCATTTCAACCCCGTGTTTTCTTGGCTCATCGACAAGGCATCCAGCCCCAACGTTTCACCAATTTTCATTCTCAATGTTGCTAATCCGGCAGCTTCTCTGAAACGGGCATAAGGCTCTTCAGCAGGCTCAAGGGATAAGGTGAAAGTCCCCCAGTGCATTGGCACGAGTTTTTGACACCCAATCTCGCGGCCCAACTGCACGCCCCCTTCAGGTGTCATATGTGAGCCCTTCATCATTTTGCGGGGCGCATAAGCCCCAATACTCATTAGCCCAACATCACAGCCACCATGACGCTTGGCCATATGCTTTCCAATTTCTTTAAACACATATGAGTGGGTTTCTGTATCACCGCTGTGAAAAACAGAATGGCCACCTGCGCTAAAACCGAAGGACATCCATAATGTTTCATTAATGTCAAAAAGTGAACGGCTAGACCAGTGAACAGCCGGATAAGCTGTCAGGCGAAAGCGACCAGAATTCGAAGGAAGTTCAAATTCATCATACCAATCCATTTCTATAACCTTGCCGAAATTACGTTCAATAAAATATTTCCCTAACCCAAGCGGCACCAATGCAGTAATGGTCTCCCGATTCGGCAAACGATCTAATGTGTGCGTATCCAAATGGTCGTAATGTGCATGACTGATAACCAAAATATCAATATCAGGTAAATCTTCAATTTGAAGACCTGGGGGAAATAATCTCTCCGGCCCAGCCCAGCTCACAGGTGAAGCCCGTTTAGAAAAAATTGGATCAGTCAATACGACAATGCCGTCCAGCCGAACGAGAAAACTGGCGTGACCAATCCATGTAATCGCATCTGCTTCGCCATAAGCCTTAAAATCTTTCAAAGCCTTGCTCGAAATTTGAACATGCTCTTGTGGGATGATGTCACCCATGCCATCGGTAAGGCCTAATACCATTTTAGAAAAAAATGAGAGCCGCGTAAAAATACTACTCTCTCTTTCAGGACTATCAGGCGGATTTCTATAGCCGCCTTCTATATGGTGATACGGGGCGCTGGTTATGGCCCTATTTTCAAAGGTACAACTCACAAAAATTAAATCGCAACTAACAATCAACAAAATAACTTTAATAATTTTTTTCAATCATCAATCTCTTTATAACAAAAGTCGATTTCGAGTTTAACATCTCATATACTGATAGTTAATGTCCTTCCAATAAGAAACAAATTAAATGAATAATTTACATAACTGTTAGTTAAACATCTAAGAATTAGTCTCAAATCAGATTGTTTTTTTTGATTAAATGCATATTGTGGTTTTAGTAACTTAAATATCGTGATGTAGGCGTTACAGATGATTAAAAACAACAACTTATTAAAAAATATCTCTAAGTGTGCAAAAAACGAGATTGCTAATATTTATCATGGAACTCGTTCAAGGCTTGATTTCACCAGTAAGCGTCTTAATGACTGGGAAAAGCATTGTATTAAACAGATACATCTGAATAGCGCCTTTGTAATTGAAAATTATTGGTCCAGAGAAAAAGCCTTCCGAGTTAGAGATAAGCTCGAAGAATTCCATGACAGAAATGAACCCTTTGTCCTAGGGAATTATCTGAAAGATGAATTGGTAAGAATTTATCATGTAGAAAGAATTGTGCCCGAACTAAAAGAGTTTCGTTTTGATCCCTTTGTTTTAAAAATAGCCAGCGCTTATAACGGTCAGCCTTCTTATAGTGGGGCATTAGTTTATCAATATGATACTGTTCATGGCAGAGCTAAAAGTCACTACCATGTTGATACTTTTACGCGACAATTTAAATCTATGATGTACTTGGATGACGTGAATAATGGAAATGGCCCGTTTTCATATATTCCTGGGTCTCATCGCAAAAGAAGTTTATTAATAAAAAAACAAATAAGAGGAAATGATAACAATAAGAATAATGTATTTGATGAAGATGAGATAACTTCAATAAAAAACAAAGAGAAGCAAGTCTGCATGCCTGCTGGAAGCCTTTTAGTTTTCGATACTGCATGCATCCATAGAGGCGCACCTCAAGAAGAAAGAAGCCGTTCAGTTTTAATGAATTATATCACTCCAATCCAAAAAGAACTTTATCTACATAAACAAATACCAAGTCTATAATTCAATATCTAATAAATTGAAAAAATTATTATAAATTATTTTTGTCTCGTGGTGGGCGATACTGGGATTGAACCAGTGACCCCTACAATGTCAATGTAGTGCTCTCCCGCTGAGAAATAGAATTAAATCAGCTGGTTAACTGCCTCTCATTTTGTGACGCCACACTCAGGTCACAAAGGAGAGAGATATGGCCTCATTTCGCTTCCGTAATGGAAAGTGGCAAGCCCAAGTCAGAAGGCAGGGCTATAGAGCCACAACCAAAAGCTTTACCAATAAAACAGATGCCCAAAAATGGGCTAGAAGGCTAGAAACCGACATAGAAAATGGAAATACGCAATCAGGGGGGCAAGAAGCCCTAAACACCCCCCTTAAAAATTATCTCCAGCGGTATCTTGTCGAAATAGCCCCCCTCAAAGCTAGCTACAGTGTTGAGAAATACATTCTCAAAATTTGGCTAGAATCCTCACTGGCAAAACACCCAATCGGGTCCATAACACCCACTCAAATCATGTCTGAACTTGATGCTAAAAAGACCCTCTGGAAACCCACGACTATCCATCGAAACTTTGGGGTTTTAAGGCATGTTTTTAACACCTCTCAAACGCTCTGGGAGGTGCCTCTCAGGCGCAATCCTGTGCAGTATATAAAGTTACCTAAAACACCCAAAACACCTATCAGAAGACTCTCTGAGGGCTTCTTAGAGGCCTTTGAGAGCAGTCGCAGAGATAGTATTTATTGGGTCGTAAACTTTGCCCTTGAAACAGCCATGAGACGCTCTGAAATCGCCAATCTTCGGTGGGAGGATATACAAAGAGAGAAGCGGTTAGCTCTGGTTGTTAAATCAAAAACAAACCGACCAAGATTTGTGCCGCTAACGCCTAAAGCGCTTAGCATTCTGGATGAGGTTGGGGGGCAATCTGAATATGTCTTCGCCAAATCGTCGAATGCCATCAGACTTGCTTGGTCAAGACGCAAGGCATCAATCGGACATAATGAAGTGCGGTTTCATGATTTGAGACATGAGGCGATTTCTAGATTGTTTGAAAAAGGTCTGACTGTACCAGAGGTGGCAAGCATAAGCGGTCACTCAACCCCCCAAATGCTTTTTAGATATGCTCATAGTGATGTGAGGGCATTAGTCGATAAAATGCAATAAGTCGTATCCAATTTAGATATAGAAATACATAACAGTTCGGTGGGGGTAATAGGCGCAGTTAGAGTTTAAATAACTACATAAATAGTTTCACTAAGTGCAAAAAACCCCTCCAGTTAATTGCGGCTGGGGGGGTTATTTTTTTTAGCATTTTCAAGTGCGTTGCAAATGTAGCCTAAAGCAAGAGCACTATTATCATCTGGTGGCGGATACTCCCATTTTTCCTCATCGGGAGCGACGGATTCACTATCAATTACTTTTCCAACACCCATAGGTTGCAAATACGTAACAATTTGTAATGTTTTTTGCCTTCTTAAATCGCAATCAGACTGGCGGTACATTTTTAAAGAATGAAAACGCTCCGTGGGCTTTTTCCAGTTAATTAATTCCCAGTGAAATACATATCCATCTTTTATGCGAATACTATTTAAATCCATATAAACTTCAGCTATGGGTCCTGAAGCAAATAATTCCCACTCTGCCCAAGCAGGCGTCGAGAAAAGCAGTGCGATGGTTAGGAATAGTGGTTTCATTTTTAATCACTCAAGGACAATTATAATCATATGTATAGCCGTCAGTTCGTTCTCCTTTATAAAAACTATCTTTAATATATTCTCTTGTAGTTTTTATGACGTAGCAGTTTTCTTGTTGTTTTATTTCACTAAAATATCTTTCCAATACTTGTCGATAAGTAACGGATGAAGGGCTTGTATCAATATGGTCAAATGTAAATACTTCTAAAAGTGCTTTAGGTGCATCTAACATAGTTCCCCACCGCATTATATATATCTTAGATTTTTTATCGTCAAAAACAGCAAAATCCGTACCTTTATGCTTAATGTTATAAGAGGGCCACTCCGCAATGTGTCCTTTATAACCACTATGATATCCGCCGGCATTACAACCATGCAAAAACAAACCTAGGGTTAGAATAATCATGCTTTTTTTCATAATTTAAGTCCTCATGCTGTGGAGCAGAAATAAGTTCTGTCACTAGATAATAATCGAGCCTCCCCTCACCCACGAGCCCCGATAACTGCGGAAGAACCTATATTGCTCATCAAATATCTTTGCCAATTATTAAGCATTTCTGCTCTCTCTGCAAAGTAATCTGTTCTGTTATATGCGGCTTTGATACACATGATATTTTTCGGGTCGCCAGCTTTGGCTGGCGATCCGAAAATCATTCCTCTTCAGAAATGCAATCAAAATACTAACTGATTTAGAATTAGAATTTCATTACTGGTGCTTGGGGGGATGAAAGCTATATAGATATGCATTACGTGGACGATTGGGCACACACTTCTCGCCAACTCTGAAAATAATTTTATTATCTAATAAAACCTTCAAAGCCTCTCTCAATCTGTTTTTACCCCATCCCAAATAATTGGCAGTGGCTTCTTGTGCAATAGTATACACCTCTAAATCTCGTGTGTATTTAAGTGTTGCCAATAAGTAAAAGGCATCAGGTGTACACGAGTTGTGTTCTTTTCTGGCAAATTTAGCGAACTGTTCCCCTGGAGGAATTATTTGATTTGATATTCTGTTTTTCCATACGCTATTGACCACACTGATAACTTCACTAGCCCTCAAAGGAGGTATATTTGTTTCGTTCATTTGAAAAGCTAAGTGCTCTAATTCATTATAAGAACCAACCTCCAGCGCTCTTTCTCTCAAATAATTAAACAGCGAATTATTTCTAGCACCTTCAGCTGCTAAATATGTAACTGGCTCATCAGCCTCTTTAAATTGATACACATCCCTGAGGGCGGAATTTAAATTCAAAAGTCTATCTTCGGTAGTGATTGGCAAATCTTCCAAAGTTGCATCTAAAATGGACTCATTAGGCCAAGAATAGGGTTTTTTAGTCTCAGGATGAATGCCAGCTACAACGACCTGTTGCCCAACACCTAAAATCTCTACACCCCCCGTTTGCAATTTTCTTATGGGGGTCTTTGTACGATAGAAGTATGCCTTTCTTGGTGGCCTTCCTATCCGAATAAAATCAGAGGGACCCAAACACTGGAGCATTACCTGATTGATTATTTCAATCTTTTCTGGTTCTTCCTCATCAATATCAATTACTACGAGCTCACCAGTGCGTAATCCAATATTTTTAGTTTTATGTTTTTTTATATATTCAGCTCGCTCAAACTCATTATCTGGCATTGAAAATGTTGTCCAACCACTCATTCCCTTTTTGCCTTTCAGTGGCAATGGGTCATAACCATTTTGGTATAGTTGCTCAGCCCATCGACCATATATTTCTGCTTTTGACTCCGTCATAATTCATCCATAAAAATTTAACTTGTATAAATTTTAAGAAATCCAAAGTGAATCGCTAGAGGGTATTTTTCGAAAATAAAATCTAGTTCTGTGAATATTGTTAACTTGGTGGAAAACTAGGAATGAAAATTGTTGTTATTGATTTTGAAACAGCCAATGACCACCCATCAAGTGCGTGCGCTATAGGTATTACCGAAATACACGATGGTAAAATCATATCCTCGGAAGCTCATATCATTGAGCCCCCAACGGATATTTTTCGAAGAAGCTTTACTAAAATACACGGATTAAAATGGAAGGATTGTAAAGGCAAACCCACCTTTAAGGATTTTTACTCTGAGAACATTAGTAGATTTGAAAATGCAGATTTTCTTGCTGCCCATAATGCTGGATTTGACAGAACGGTATTATTTTCAACACTTTTACATTTTGGAATCTGCCCTCCCGAAACTCCGTTCATAAACACTCTTCCGATTGCTAGGAAAGTGTTAGGTATTAAGTCGGCTCCTCTCGATAAAGTTGCTAAACTTCTAAGCGTTGAATTAAATCACCATGAAGCTGCTTCTGACTCAAAAGCATGCGCTGAAATAATAGTTTATGCGCTATCAAATGGTTTCGATATTAGTTCGGCAGTAATGAAACCAACAATTATTGAAAAACCAGACAAACCTCCAACATGGGCAGACCATCCCGAAGAAATGAAGGAGAAATACCTATATCCATGGCGGGAGTTTTTCATTGAGAACGGCTACCTGGATAAGTCTTACTCAGACTTTCAATTTAGAATTAGAGGTTTTGAATTAAATGAAGCAAAAGGAAAAGAAGTAGACTTTACAGTTGAAGAAATTTTAGCTGACCAATGGGTTCAAGAGTTAATTAGGAAATTAAAAGAACAGTAATTTATCATTTCCTGGAACTCACAAAGCAAAGTAACTGGTTCTCAATTTATAGCCTAGGGTTAAGTTATACGTTTTCGGGTCGCCAGCTTTTGCTGGCGATCCGAAAACCACTTCCCTCCAGAAATAATCTCAGACAAAAATAATTCACTAAGAGGGTTAGGATTTAAATTTTATTTGTGTCTCTAAATTCTTTTTCTTTTTTATCTGCCTCTATTGTCCAATCAAGTTCTGGATTGGATGCATAAATCCCTTCTTTATTTGCCCATAGTTGTTTCTCATTATCTCTAATTTCTTCAACCTCTAAGTCGAGGATACGAATTGAAATTACCCCAATGATATTTGAAACTAATAGTGTGGCGGGTAGTAAAGAAATGCCAATGATTGCCAAGATTGCAAGACCAAAAATCCCGTAATTTGAAGCACTGACCATGAGAGTTTTAATGCCTAAAAATAATGCGTCACCAGTAAAAAATTTCCAGATGTATTTCATTTCACAGGAGAACAACTGAAAGATACATCAGGCCGCTTTGGGTCATTTTCAATCACAATCTCTCTGTCATATCTGCAATAATTAGCTATTCGCGACATCCAGTAAATTCTTTTGTCCACTTGTACTAAAATAATATCACAATCTTGGTTTCTGATGTTTTTTTCCAGAAGCTTTCTATCCTCTGTCAAATTTGGAAAAGATATGTAGTATTGACAAAAAGAATTAAATGCTTCCGCTGGGGTCGATAAAAGCAATGAAATTGTGAGGAGTAGTGGTTTCATTCTAATCTCAATTTAATGAAGCATATTAAAAGGGTATTGGTTCAATTTTAACAAATCAAGCCAGTCTTTATTAATACTATCATACCCATAAAGCGCTCCAGCAAATTGACCTGTTACAGCGCCAACTGTATCCGCGTCATCTCCTAAATTTACCGCCAACAATACCGCCTCATCAAAAGACCCTGTTTGGTTCACACACCATAAAGCTGCCTCAAGCGTGTGTATTACATACCCTGACGAGCTGATTTTATCTCTGGATTTATTCCTCCACCCTCCTGAGGGAATATCTTGCAAAAACTGCATATCATTTGGGGTTGCATCGATTGCGCTGTCCCAAGTTTTACCGTTAATTAAGTCTACAATTATGTTACAAGCAAAGGCGCAAGCCTCAGCTGCTACATTTGATGAATGCGTGGTAAAGCTTTGCTCTATAGCAATTTTAAGAGCCTTGGGCTTGTCATTCGAAAACAGAACTGGGACAGGCGCAAGCCTCATCAAACTTCCATTTCCATCGGATTTATTGTTTTGTGAAGCTGCTTCTAGAACGCCGCTTCGCCTGAACTCATTCAATGTCCAAAAAGTATTTTGGCCTATACCCACCGACTTTCCAGTGCTGGAGTATTTTCCATTTTCCATCCACTCACAAAACTCCTGGAGTAAATGTTTTCTGTCTAAACCTTCATTAACCTTCAGACTGTGAAATAAAGCCAATGACATTGCTGTGTCATCTGTCCAAGCGCCTGCAGGTAAGTCAAAATAGCCACCAGCTTCCATCTCAGAAATTGGTTCAAAGCTATCACGCTCATTGAATTCAACTGGCGCACCAAGAGCATCGCCAACTGCCAGCCCAAGCATACATCCTATCTGTGAATTATTGAGTAATTTCATTAGAAAAGCAGTCCGATGGTGAGGAGTAGTGTTTTCACTCTTGCTTATCTTCTAACGGCTTTTCCTCAGACTTCTTCTCACCAAAGTACTTATTTACAATCTCTAAAAGTAATAATAAAGCCTCAGGCCTAGATTTATTTTTTACGAGTTTCTTAAACCGCACTAAGTTTCGCTTTTTTTGAAGTTCTTTTCGATATTCAGTATCAAAAACTTCTCGTACTAAAGAATATAACAAGTAAACGGCAATAAATATGAACGGACTGTAAATAAAAACAAAAAGCCAAAACCAGTTTTCATCTAACCCAGCCCAAGCTGGCGTCGAGAAAAGCAGTGCAATGGTTAGGAGTAGTGGTTTCATTTTTATCAATTATTCAACAATTGAAAAACATGGGATTATTCCAAAGAGTTTTTGTATTCTCTTTTCTGCATATTCACTGTCTTTAATAGAGTGATATTCATTAAAGGGGGGGCCAATAGACAAATGCGAACCATCAAGACAAAGGTTTTCATTTACCCCATAATTTAATTGCCCATCAAGCTTAGCCACAAATGTTTTGTTACTTTTTGTTTTAATTAATTGGAACTTCTGTTCAGGAGTTATAGCTAAATACTTTCGGAAAAAAACCGTTTCTTTTATGGATACATATGTTGGCTTTTCTGGTTTTAAAACTTCTTCATTAAAACTCAGTCCATATGTGCAACTAGCTGTAATTCCAGAAGTTATGAGCAGTGCGATAATGAGGAGTAGTTGTTTCATCTCAACACCCCTTATAGTTGTTCTCTATACACTCAAGAGCCATTAGCATTGCTTTGTTTATCTCTTCGGTTGTCATCATACTTAAGACAATTTCTCTTTTTATAACGGCAGAGTCATCTCCATTTAATACTGCGAGGTGAAACCACATTAAAGCGCGCATATTATCTTTTATGACACCCGCTCCTTTGGCAAACGAAATCCCAAGGTTGCCTTGGGATGGGCCATCACCTTGCTCTGCCCCTTTTCGATACCACTTCACTGAAGTTTTGAAATCCTGAGTTACACCGAGTCCATCATAATACATATTACCTAGGTAGTATTGGGCTGAGACATTCCCTTGGTCTGCCGAAAGACGATACCACTTCGCAGCAGTTTTATAATCCTGAGTGACTCCGAGACCGTGATAAAACATACTACCAAGGCTATATTGGGCTGCACCATCACCTTGTTTAGCTGAAAGTGAATACCACTTAAACGCTTTTTTATAATCCTGTGTTACACCTTTTCCATGTGCATACATTGTGCCTAAATTATATTGCGCAACCGCATTACCTTTTTCTGCTAAAGGTTCCCATTGAAACAATGCTTCTGCATAATCGCCCCGTTCAGATGCCTCATAACCTTTATCAAAGTCCTGCGAATAACTAACAGACAAACTACCAACAAGTAATGCGATGGTGAGGAGTAGTGGTTTCATTTTATTTATCCTTTAGCTTTTTTTCGCGTTTGATAGCAGCGACTTCGCCTCTCAAAGACCGTGCGCTCCCCTCATAGGGGTCGCTATGGTCGCGCTCCAGCGCATCCACCTCAAAACCGCCAAACAAACCTTTCGGGCGACCCGACTTTAGCTTTGGAATAGCTGAAGTTTTGGATTTTTTGGAATCGCTACTCATTACTTTCCCCCTTCAAATATCTTTGCCAATTATTGAGCATTTCTGCTAATAAAAAACCCCTCCAGTTAATTGCGGCTGGGGGGGAATTTGTCTATCTCGCAAGTAAAAAAATGAGCATCGTCTGTTTCCGAAACTATAATTTGGCGGTCATATCGGCAAACTTCGTCCATGTAATATTGAATATGCTCGTCTTTCCCTGGGACTTTCTCGAGTCTAAAACTGAAAATATTGCAGTCTGCACGTTTAACTTCCCCTCTTATTTTTCTCCATTTTCCCCGCTCATCACTAGGGTCATATTTATAACGACACGCATAACCGAATGCCTCAGCAGGCGTCAAGAAAAGCAGTACGATGGTTAGGAAAAGTGGTTTCATTTTAATGTCTCAATAGACTGGTTAATAGCTTACCCTTTGAAATGCTAATTTCATCCATTGTATAATGCAACCTCAAGTCAGGAGGCGTTCACGATGCGAGATAAGACAGGCAGATTTATCAAAGGCTATTCAGGCAACCCTGGGGGCAGACCTAAGGACGAACATAACGTCATTGAGTTAGCGAGGAGCTATACGACTGAGGCTCTTGAGACGCTGGTGAAGCTCATGCGTGATGGTAAAGATGAGCGTGTAAGAGGCACTGCTGCTCAAGCATTGCTGGATAGAGGTTGGGGTAAGCCTAAGGTTGAGGTTCTCACAGACAAGTCTGACTACCTGACTGCGCTTCTGGAAGTGCAGAGCTCGATAATAGAGCATCGGTCACAATCTGGTCACAACTCGTCACAAATTTAAGTGTATTTTTGACAATCAAGGTGCACAGCTTGCCAGCCACCCCTGATATGTGTAATTCTATTTTCTGTCATGATTTGAGTGGTTTAAAAGGGAATTAACCTTTTGTCTCGTGGTGGGCGATACTGGGATTGAACCAGTGACCCCTACAATGTCAATGTAGTGCTCTCCCGCTGAGCTAATCGCCCCACTCACAAGAAGAATGTTTATGGCAAGAAAAAAAAGAAAATCAACTTGATTGACCTTACCCAATATCATTTATACTAGGCACTGTCATAAAAGTTGCGAAAGTATCATGCCATGCCCAACTCAACACCAAACAGCACCATCATCAATGCCAGCACCTTCGACTTGGTTTCAGAAGCTGAGCTTCAATTCATGGTCTCAAAATAAGTGAGATGGCTAATCAGCAATCATAAATCAATATCTAATGGAGAGGTTATACTAGGCACATTAACAGCTTAAACATTTCGATGACGGTGGGGGATAAATGATAAAAAATTTTCAAAATAAATCTGTATTGATTACTGGTGCTGCCACCGGAATCGGTCGTGCGCTGGCGCATGAACTTGCAAATCGCGGCGCGGTTGTCTATGTCACTGCCCTCACCGAAAAAGAAGCTCAGATTGAGGTTGATGAAATCACATCATCAAACGGTAAAGCTATCGCCGCCAAACTCGATGTCGGCAACTTCAAAGATATTGAGAAGATGATTGACCTCGTTGTCAGCGAGCAAGGGCAGCTTGACATCATGATTAACAATGCAGGCGTTGCTTATGTCGGCGAGAGCTATGACATGCAGGTTGAGACCATAGAGAAGCTGGCGCATATTAATTTTACTGCCGTCAATGTCGGTGCCGTTCTGGCCTATACGCAAATGAAGAAACAAGGCTTTGGGCATATTTTAAACACGGCCTCTATGGGCGGGTTTCTGCCGACCCCCGGCATGGCTGTTTATGCTGCGACCAAGCATGGCGTGGTTGGGTTAACCACCTCACTTGCATCTGAAGGCAAAGATTTTAACATTGTCGTTAAAGCTTCCTGCCCCGGCTTCATCAAATCAGAACTAATGAATAAATCCAGTGACGTAAGCAACAATATGTCAGACTATCTTGACCTGTTACCAGAACCGATAGATGCCAGCATTGCGGCGAAAACAATTATTGATGGACTGGGCAAAAAACCTGTCCTGATTTTCACGCCCTCTTATGCCAAAATCTCATATTTCCTGAACCGGTTTATTCCGGGTTTTCTAGCAAGAGGTGGAGACGATATTATGAATAAATATCGCCAAGCAGCAGGTATCTCAAAGTGAATGATAAATGCCACAAACGCACTGCCATAATCGGCGCCGGTATGGCAGGCTTGCTGGCAGCTATAAATTTAAAAAAAGCCAAACGAGAATTTATGGTTTTTGAAAAAGCCGATAGTCTCGGGGGGACATGGCGGGACAACCGTTATCCCGGGCTTACCTGCGATGTGCCAGCCCATGCTTACACATATAGCTTCGCGCCCTATGCCGAATGGAATGCCTATCACGCGACGGGTCCAGAAATTAAGCGCTATTTTGAGAAAGTTGCTAGCGATTATGGCATCACCCCGTTCATTCATTTCAACACCGAAATAACGGCATGTCATTTTCAGGAGGCTTCTGCTAACTGGGAACTGACAGACGCTCATGGCGAAAACCATATTTTTGATATTGTCATTGTGGCTTCAGGTGTTTTGCACCACCCGTCCACGCCGGACATCACCGGGTTAGACGATTTTCAAGGATCATGTTTTCACAGCGCACAATGGGAAGACGATCTTGTTCTAGAAAACAAAAATATTGGCATTATCGGTTGTGGTTCTTCCGGCATCCAAATCGCAACGGCATTAACCTCGGTCGCCAATCAGCTTGTACATTTTCAACGCTCGCCACAATGGATTATGCCGGTTGAACAATTCAATTATACAGAAGAAGAAAAACAAGATTTCCGCGATAACCAACAACTAATTGATGATATCCGTTACGACAAACAATATTGGGATAATATCTACAGATTTAACAAAGGCATTATCAATCCTGACAGCCCAGAAATGCAGATGATTGAAGATATTTGCCGCGACTATCTCGAAGCCAGTATTCAAGACCCCGCATTGAGAGAAAAACTCCGTCCCGATTACCGCGCCGCGTGCAAGCGGCTGATATATAACTGGCAATATTATGACTGTGTGCAAAACCAAAATGTCTTTGTAGAAACAGGATCAATTGACCGTGTCATGGCTTCTGGTGTCCAAATGCAAGACGGAACGTTTCACACATTGGACATTTTGGTTTTGGCAACCGGCTTCCATGCAGACAGATTTATCAAACCTACATCTGTAATAGGTCGCAATGGCCTATCTCTTGATACATTTTGGTCACCCCGCCCCACCGCACATTATGCCGTTACCCTGCCCGGCTTTCCGAATATGTTTATGTTGAACGGCCCGACTGGCCCTGTCGGGAATTTCTCTCTGATTGATATTGCGGAACGTCAGTGGGAATATATTGATCAGCTTCTTAGCATCATCCATTCAGGAGATGCAGAAACCGTCGAACCTAAAATTTCAGCATTTGAAGATTATGAAAAAAGACGAATTGAAGCTGCTCAAAAAACAATTTTCAGTTCGGGATGCTCTAGCTGGTATCTTGACAATACAGGCATACCCATGACCTGGCCCTGGAGTTATCAGGATTTTGCAGACGCCATGCAACAACCTATTTTATCCGAATATGACATTAGGGGCGCTTCATAAGCTCATAAATTCAGTTGGCCTGCCTTTCATGTTGCCGCGCCATGCAGTATAAAGGCCTTATAGGAATATGAGATGATGTCCAAAGATCATACGGCCCATGAGCCGGAGAAAAATTCAGAACCTAACCCTTTCACATTGACGACCCCGCAAGGAGGTGACACACCTTCAATATGGCTCATCACCTCCCCACATAGCGGGCATTATTATCCCCGCGATTTTATCGTGAAATCCCAGCTGGACAGCCAACAGCTTCGCCTATCTGAAGACATGCATATTGATGCATTACTCGCAGATGTTCCCAAAACAGGGGCAAGCTTACTTACGGCAACATACCCGCGCGCTTATGTTGATTTGAATCGGGAACCTTATGAATTGGATGCCTCAATGTTTAGTGACCCGCTTCCCGATTTTGTAAATAAAGATTCCACACGCGTTCTGGGCGGCCTTGGCACCATCGCAAAAATCGTCACTGAACGACTTGAGATTTATGACCGCCCACTCGAATTTTCAGAGGCAGAACAACGAATAGAAAAAATTTATTTCCCTTTCCATTCATGTCTTAAGCAACAATTGGAAATGGCGCGCGATTATTGGGGAGCAGCTTATTTGCTTGATGTTCACTCCATGCCATCCAATGCCGTAAGAAAATTCAAAGGCGGCAAATCCGGCAGTGTTGACTTTGTGTTGGGAAACCGTCACGGCAGAAGCTGTGATGCCGACTATTATGATCTCGTTTACAACTTCCTGACAGATGCCGGATATTATGTTGAAAAAAATAAACCCTATGCTGGCGGCTATATTACCGAGCATTACGGCAAACCGTCAGAGGGCTTCCATACACTTCAACTTGAAGTAAACCGAAAACTATATATGAACGAAGCCAGCTACGACTTGCTGGTTAATAGCGATGAAATGAAAAATCTGTTTTCTGACCTAATATCTGCGTTGATAAACAAAACGCTTGAAAAATGCCTAAAGGCGGCTGAATGATGAAAGAAATAGATAAAGATACAGCCTTCACATTTGCTAATGAACTTGCAGATGCGGCTGCCAAAATTACCCTACCCCTGTTTCGTCAATCTCTAGATGTATCCTCAAAAATGCAGGATGGCTTTGACCCTGTCACCAAGGCTGATAAAGACACTGAACAAAAATTGAGGGACTTGATTAATGCGCAATACCCCGATCATGCAATTTTGGGGGAAGAGTTTGGCTTCAAAGCTGGCACTGGATATCAATGGACGATCGATCCTATTGATGGCACACGCGCTTATATTTCAGGCATGCCAAGCTGGGGGACACTCATCGCGCTTTCAAAAATAACCGACGACGGGAATCTAACCGCCCTAATGGGGTTGGCTGACCAGCCCTATATCAAAGAACGTTATTTTGGCTGGATGTCTGGTGATGCTGCCGAAGCCAGTATGCATTCAGATGGAAGTGATAAAAAAAATATGGCGACACGACCCTGCAAGGCCATAGAAGACGCCGTGTTGGCCACAACAGACTCAAATCTTTTCATGAACACACCCACAGAAAACATTTGGTTAAACATCAGTTCACAAACACGTTTGAATAGATATGGCGGCGACTGGTATAATTACATGCTCCTAGCAGATGGGCACATAGATGTAGTCATCGAACAAGGACTTCAGGCCTACGACATCCAAGCCCTCATTCCTATAATTTCTGCAGCAGGGGGAATAGTGAGCGATTGGAAGGGTAATACGCCCATGCAAGGGGGTGAAGTTCTCGCTTGTGGCGACGCAGATTTACACGCGCAGATTGTTAGACTTTTATACGCTTGAAGCCTTCATAAAATGGTTATCTATATCTTCAAGAAACACCTGACGGGAGGCATCCGTTTCCATAAAAAGCTCGTGCCTAGTATCAGGATAGAGTTTTCCTTCAATGTAATCTGACAAGGCAATCGCCTTATATATCGCTTGATTAGCAACAAGCTTTTCATCCTCGGCGATACCAATAAATACAGGAATATCAAGACGTGAAAGAAAACTCTTTCTAAGCGTTTTTTGCATTGCATTGACTGCCCCCACGGACCAACTGTGACTTTTAAACGCAATATTCACATATGGGTGGCGGTCAACAATTCTCTCATTTCTCTCAAAACGACGATCATCCATCGTTACACGATTATAACTTGATCTGCCTGAAGCACGATCTGTAGCCGCAGATTTAAGCGGCCTATGACCCAACCAAAATAATTCATTAATACTTGTTACGATTTTAAGAAGTGCAAGCTGAAACGGATGCTCTTTGGGACCAATCATGGGTGCAGAAAGCGCTAACGAATGAAACAATCCTTTATGAAGCACAGCTGTTCGCAAATTAATCTGACCGCCCATACTATGCGATACGCCAAAAAAAGGCGGTGGAAAACGCTGCATGATAAAATCACGCATAACGATATTCAAATCGGAAATGTTTTTATCAAAATCTTTAAAATGTAAAACATCCCGACGAATATCTGAGCGACCACCAGAACAACCATGACTACGCCATTCAATCATGGCAACTCTGTATCCCAAATTCAGAAAATCTTTTACGGTCTCGGCATATTTTTCCATATATTCAGCATAGCCGTGGCTCAGAACAATCGTGCCCTTTGTTTTCTCAGATGGCAGTAAGCTTTCGAATAAACCGACGCGGATAGAAACTTCTTCATCCACGGAAACCAGATAGCAATCACCCGATGGCATAGGGATATCTAAACCTTCAAGAAACTGACTCTGTGAAACTCTTTTGGACATGTGACCGCAACACCCAACTCTAATCACATGGATACAACTTTCCATTTAATCAAAACACTACTATTTATTAGATAGCTATTGAAGGGGAAATCAATGTCAGAAAATAAAAACGCCATCGGCACAGAAAATCTTGCCTGGTCATCACATATCGGATTTCTGTTGGCCTGTGTGGGTGCAGCGATTGGCCTCGGAAATATTTGGAAATTTCCTTACATGGCAGGCACACAAGGCGGCGGCGCATTCGTATTAATTTATCTGGTTACCATTTTCCTTATCGCAATACCTGTGGCTGCGGCAGAGCTTATCACAGGTCGAATGGCAAGGCGCAACGCTGTCGACTCCGTTATTTATTTAGCGCGCGATACCAAGAACCCGGCACTTTTTGGTATTTCCGGTCTGATTGCCGTTCTTGCAAGTTTTATGTTACTGACTTTTTATCCTGTCATTTCCGGCTGGGTCATGGCCTATCTCGGCAAATCACTCATAGGTGGATTTTCGGGGTTTGACGCCGATCAAGTCGCAACAGAATTTAACAACCTTCTTGCCAATCCTGCTGAGATGATTTTCTGGCAGGTTACATTTCTGATGCTGACAGGGTTTGTTATCTCGCGTGATATCCACTCTGGCCTTGAAAAAGCAAATATATTTTTAATGCCCATTCTTTTTTTGATGCTTGTGATGGTTGTTATTTATGGCGCCATAGAGGGAGACATTGGAGCCGCAATCAGCTTTTTGTTTACGCCTGATTTTTCGAGTATCACACCTGATGTCATTCTCTCAGCTGTCGGTCACGGATTTTTCTCGGTGGGTGTTGGAGCCGCCATGTTGATAACTTATGGAGCGTATCTAGACCATCATGTCAGCATTGGGGAAGCTGCTATCACCATCGGCATTGCAGACACAATAATAGCCTTACTTGCCGGCATTGGTATTTTTGCGATTGTCTTCGGTCAATCTCTTGAACCCGCACAAGGCCCCGGACTTATTTTCGTAACCTTGCCATTAGCGTTTTCGGATATGACCGGAGGCGGTTTTTTTGCCTCTTTATTTTTCTTGCTTGTTGTTTTTGCCGCGCTAACTTCAAATCTCGCCCTCACTGAGGTTATAGTTCGCTTTATCAGCGACAAGCTGGGGACCTCTCGCGCCAAAACAACTTTAGTTGTCTTAATGGCGTCTTTCATCATTGGCCTAACAACAATATTTTCCTTCAATATTTTGAGCGAATTCAGACTTTCTGATACTGGTGTCTTTGCCGACAAGACATTATTTGATGCTAAAGATTATGTAACATCTAATATTCTTATGCCGCTTGGGGGCTTGCTGATTGTAGCTTTTGCGGGGTGGGTTGTCCCTGCAAATACCTCACTGAAACATTTTGGTGGAACAGCTTGGATGCACACTATTTGGCTTTGGCTGTCACGCCTCATCGCGCCATTAGGTGTTATTTGGGTTTTTATTAGCAATCTGTGAAGTATATTTTACTAACATATTCTAAAATTTAAAACATCGAAGTCATTTATTTGTTCAGATTACTAAAGTACCTAATGAAGAATTTCTTTGATCCACTACAAACAAGAAACTGTGACAGTTTTACTTTTGTCATATATTCAAAATAGAAAAGACATTAGGGCTATATATATATCAACCTATTACTCAAATTTACGAGTTCATTTACACGTGGTAACCAAGGATTAAGCCAATAAAATGAAAAAAATAAGTTTTCAGGCGCGTTTTTTAAAACGTATTTTTAGGCATTTCATAAAACCAATGCTTGAGAACGCAGGTGGCATTGAGGATATTAAAAGTGCTTCACGGGGGGAAGGTCCATTAAGCCGCTATTTGTCAAGGTTTATGCCTAAGCCTGATGAAAAAGTCATGATTGACCATATTTATGCTGAATGGCACGGTAAATCAGATGCTAAAGGAGCCCTTCTTTATTTGCATGGGGGGGCATTTGTGGTAGGGAGCCCCAAATCTCATCGAGGTCTAGTTAAAAATATCACCAAATTTGCTTCATTTCGTGCATTATCAATTGATTACCGGTTGGCACCAGAACATCAATTTCCAGCTGCACTTGAAGATGCCGAAAAAGCCTATGACTGGCTTTTGGAAAATGGCTATTCGCCTGAGAATATTGCTGTAGCGGGAGATAGTGCTGGTGGATGCTTAACTCTTGCGCTGTTGTTGAAACTTAAAGAGGTAGAGAAACCCTTACCTTCATGTGCCGTCACGATGTCGCCATGGACAGATTTGACTGGAAGTGGTGCGTCCGTTCGACTAAGAAATCATATTGACGACATGCTTGACGGCACCAAACTCAATGAAACTGCTGCACTATATCATGGTGAAACACCGGCAACGCACCCGCTTGTTTCACCACTTTTTGGTGATTTAGAAAACTTACCGCCTTTACTTATTCAGGTCGGAACTGACGAAATTCTCTGGGACGATGCATGCTCATTTGCAGAAAAAGCTAAAATGGCAGGAAATGAATGCACTCTAGAAGTATACGAAAACATGCCTCATGTTTTTCAACTCGGCGCGGATTTCGTTCCAGAGGCAAAAGTAGCGGTTAAAAAAATTACAGAATTCGTTAATACTAAAATAAAGTAGAATTTTAATTTATATATTTAAAAAATTTTCACAAATTTATCAGAAGATTATATGGTTTGCGCCAAATGCCAAAATGGACAATTCACCATGCGACTAATCGGCGCTACAATAATTATAATGTTAAAGAAATGCGTAATAGATTGATTCTATTAAGAATAATTTAGGTCAATAAAGCTGACATATTTACTTGTCAGTTTCCATCACAAGTGGCATATTTACATTATCAATAATGAACCTATTTAAACCTCAACTCGTAAAATACATGTACGTACGAGATATGGGATTATTGGCACTTTCTGGACTGTGTGTTTTTAAACATGCTTTTTGAATAAATATCATTAAGCGGTGCTTGTGGCTCCGCCCAAATATTTCCAGATACCAAAAATGGGTATTTGAATCCTTCAAATACTCAAAGCATGAATGTGAAACGAGAGTTAAATTAATGGATGGCAAACAAAACCGTTATCTTTCTGATAAGAAAACAGTGTTAAAAAATGAAAAAACCTCAGGCTTGCCTGAACCTCTCGGTTTGTATAATCCGCGTCACGAACACGATGCGTGTGGCATTGGATTTGTTGCTGATATTAAAAATCGTAAGTCTCATGATATTATCTCTGACGGTCTAAAAATCCTTGATAATTTAGAACATCGAGGTGCCGTAGGTGCCGACCCCAAAGCCGGGGATGGTGTAGGTATTCTCATCCAGACACCAGATGCATTTTTCCGCAAAGTCTGCGGTGAGTCAGGGTTTGATTTACCCGAAGAAGGCAACTACGCCGTCGGTTTCTTCTTTCTACCTCCAGACACTGAAAACCGAGTTCAGATTGAGAAAATTACTGAAAAGATTGTTGGTGAAGAAGGTCACACTGTTTTGGGCTGGCGTGATGTGCCCGTCGATAACAGCGATCTTGGCGAGTCCATTTTTCCCTCGGAACCTAAATCCCGTCAGCTTTTGATTGGCAACGCGCAAGATGCTAGTGACAGAGATAAATTTGACCGTGATTTATTCGTTATCCGCCGTCGTATAGAAATTGAAGTTAAGAAAATTGATAACCCTGACATTAACGGGTTTTTCTACATTCCTTCGATGAACTCACGGACAGTCCTCTATAAAGGTCTTTTGCTCTCAAGCCAGCTCGGGCCCTATTACCTTGACCTCCAAGATAAAGACATGGTTTCCGCCATGGCATTGGTTCATCAACGCTTTTCAACGAACACGTTCCCAACATGGAGCCTCGCACAGCCCTTCAGAATGATTTGCCATAATGGTGAAATCAATACAGTACGCGGCAATGTCAACTGGATGGCAGCACGCCACGAGGCTCTCAAGTCTGATCTTTTTGGTGACGACCTCAAAAAACTTTGGCCTTTGATTGAAGAAGGTCAATCCGACTCTGCATCTTTTGATAACGCTTTGGAACTAATGGTTCAAAGCGGCTATTCACTGCCGCATGCCATGATGATGCTCATTCCAGAAGCTTGGTCTGGCAATCCTCTCATGGATGCCAAAAGACGCGCCTTTTACGAGTATAATGCCGCTTTGATGGAACCATGGGATGGCCCCGCAGCGGTTGCCTTCACCAATGGGCGCCAGATTGGTGCGACACTTGACCGGAACGGTCTACGCCCTGCCCGTTATTATGTGACCTCTGATGACCGTGTCATGATGGCATCTGAAATGGGTGTCCTGCCTGCGCCGGAAGATAAAATCACTGAGAAATGGCGTCTCCAGCCGGGCAAAATGCTTCTGATAGACCTTGAACAGGGGCGCATCATTGAAGATAATGAAATTAAAGAAGAGCTTGCTTCTGCCCAGCCCTATCAAGATTGGCTTAATCAGGCGCAAATCAAATTGTCTGAGTTGCCAGAGAGTACTGCACCTGCCCATGTCGGTTTGCATGCGCCGGTTTTAGATTTACAACAAGCATTTGGTTACACGCAGGAAGATTTAAAATTCTTGCTTTCGCCAATGGTCGAGAAAAGTGAAGAGGCAATCGGTTCCATGGGAACTGACACACCTATTTCAGCCCTCTCCGACAAATCCAAGCTTCTTTATACCTATTTTAAACAGCTTTTTGCTCAGGTAACCAATCCGCCAATTGACCCGATTAGAGAAGAGTTGGTTATGTCTCTGGTCTCTTTTATTGGCCCGCGACCCAATTTGCTTGAACTTGAAGATACAGCCAAACAAAAACGTCTCGAAGTCGATCAGCCAGTCCTTACAAATGCAGATTTAGAGAAAATCAGAACCATCAGCGACATTGAAGATAACAACTTCCATGCCAAAACTTTGGATATTTGCTGGCCTGCCGATCAGGGTGCAGACGGCATGGCTCAAAGACTTACCGCCTTGTGTGAAGAAGCTGAGATTGCGATTACGCAAAATCACGAAAATATTATTATTCTTTCAGACAGGAATTTGTCTGCGGACAAAGTTGCTATCCCTGCATTGCTCGCAACCTCAGCTGTGCACCATCACCTGATCCGTAAAGGCCTTCGTACATCAACGGGTCTTGTGGTTGAAACTGGTGAGGCACGCGAAGTTCATCACATATGTTGTCTTGCAGGTTATGGCGCAGAAGCAGTTAATCCTTACCTCGCTTTCGAGACACTTGAGCATATGTGCTTAGAGAATGAAGAGACGCGGGATTTAACATCTGACGAGATTGCACAGCGCTATATCAAAGCTATGGGCAAAGGTATCCGTAAAGTGATGTCCAAAATGGGGATCTCAACCTACCAGTCCTATTGCGGCGCTCAGATTTTTGATGCCATCGGCCTCTCCGGAGATTTCGTAGACGCTTATTTCCGCGGCACAGCCACAACGATTGAAGGCATTGGCCTTGAAGAAGTTGCACTTGAGACCGTTCAACGCCATACCGACGCCTTTGGGGATAAAGCCATTCTGCGTAGTAGTCTCGAAGTCGGTGGTGAATATGCGGTTCGAACACGCGGTGAAGACCACATGTGGAATGCTGATACGGTCAGCACACTTCAACATGCTGTACGCGGTGAGGACTCAAAAACATATAAGGAATATGCCGATAAGGTAAACGTGCAGAACGAGAAATTGTTAACCTTGCGCGGTCTTTTCAAATTGAAAAAAGCCGCGGAGACTGGTCGTCAAGAAATCTCCATAGACGATGTCGAACCGGCCTCCGAAATTGTGAGGCGCTTCGCAACGGGTGCGATGTCCTTCGGCTCTATCAGCCCAGAAGCCCACCAAACCCTTGCCCTTGCCATGAACCGAATTGGCGGCAAGTCCAACACCGGTGAAGGTGGTGAAGAAGCCCAACGTTTTACGCCTCTTGAAAATGGTGATAGCATGCGCTCCGCCATTAAACAGGTCGCATCAGGACGCTTTGGTGTGACAACAGAATATCTTGTTAATTCAGATATGATTCAAATCAAAATGGCACAGGGTGCAAAACCCGGTGAAGGGGGGCAGTTGCCCGGTCATAAGGTAGACCGGCGTATTGCTGCCGTACGTCATTCAACACCCGGTGTTGGCCTTATATCACCGCCACCGCACCATGACATTTATTCTATCGAAGACCTTGCACAGCTTATCTTCGACCTTAAAAACGCCAATAGTGCAGCAGACATTTCAGTTAAACTTGTCTCCGAGGTTGGGGTTGGCACTGTGGCTGCAGGGGTATCAAAAGCCCGCGCAGACCATGTAACCATCTCAGGTTTTGAAGGCGGCACAGGCGCAAGCCCGCTGACCTCCATCAAGCATGCGGGTAGCCCATGGGAAATCGGTCTTGCCGAGACGCATCAGACATTGGTACTGAACCGCTTACGGACTCGGATTTCCGTTCAGGTTGATGGTGGCCTCCGGACAGGTCGTGATGTTGTGATTGGTGCTCTACTGGGTGCCGACGAATTTGGCTTTGCCACCGCGCCGCTCATTGCTTCAGGCTGTATTATGATGCGTAAATGTCATCTTAATACCTGCCCTGTCGGTATCGCTACACAAGATGAAACACTGCGGAAACGTTTCACCGGTACACCCGAGCATGTAATTAATTACTTCTTCTTCGTTGCCGAAGAGGTGCGTGAAATTATGGCTGAAATGGGTGTGCGGTCTTTAAACGATCTTATCGGTCAAACCGATATGCTAGATACGGATGAAGCCATCGCACACTGGAAAGCCAAGGGGTTAGATTTCAGCAAGCTGTTCGCCAAAATCGACAGCCAGGGTGAGGCTGTTTACCGCAGTCAGAATCAAGAGCATCCAATTGTCGACATTCTTGACCGCAAGCTGATTGCTGAAGCGAAGGATGCGTTGGAAAACAAAAAACCAGTCAGCATCGAGACACCAATTACAAATATTGATAGAACAGCTGGTGCCATGCTCTCAGGCGCAGTCGCCAGGAAATATGGTCATGAAGGCCTTGCTGAGGATACAATCTCTGTCCGTCTGAGCGGGACTGCCGGTCAAAGCTTCGGAGCATTTCTCGCGCATGGCGTATCTTTCGAATTGGTCGGAGAAGCCAATGACTATGTCGGGAAGGGGTTGTCGGGTGGTCGAATTGCGATTTACCCACCTGAGGAAAGCGGCATTGTCCCTGAAAAAAGCATCATTGTCGGTAATACCGTACTTTATGGCGCAATTACCGGTGAGTGTTATTTCCGCGGAGTCGCTGGAGAACGCTTCGCGGTAAGAAACTCAGGCGCATTTGCGGTTGTTGAAGGTTCTGGCGACCATTGTTGTGAATATATGACGGGTGGCTGTGTTGTTGTGTTGGGCGAAACAGGGCGTAATTTTGCAGCCGGTATGTCAGGCGGTATTGCCTATGTTTTAGATGAAAACGACGCGTTTGAATCCAAATGCAACATGTCAATGGTTGAGCTTGAAAGCATTGATGCGACAATGACGAATGAATTGTCAAACTTACGTGAGAATATGTCAGGCAATGATGCCGAGCGCCTTTATAAGTTGCTGGAAAATCATGCTCGTTACACCAATTCTGCAAAAGCAAAAACGATTCTTGTTGATTGGGACAACTGGCTGCCAAAATTTGTTAAAGTCATGCCGTCAGAATATCGTCGTGCTTTGAAAGAACTTGAAGTTGAAACAACGGACAAAGAGTCCGCACTGCCGGGAGAGTAAGATATGGGTAAGCCAACGGGTTTTCTCGAATATAACAGACATGACCGAAGCTATGTTGACCCAGAGGAACGGGTTCAACATTTCCGTGAGTTTGTTGTACCATTAGAAGCTGATGAGCTGAAAAAGCAGGCATCCCGCTGCATGGATTGTGGGGTTCCCTATTGCCATAATGGCTGTCCAGTGAACAACCAAATTCCTGATTGGAATGACCTGACCTATAATGGCAAATGGCAGGAAGCACTCCAAAACCTACATTCAACAAATAACTTCCCTGAATTTACAGGTCGTATCTGTCCTGCGCCTTGCGAAGCAAGTTGCACGCTTAACCTTATTGATGAGCCGGTAACAATTAAGTCAATAGAATGCGCCATCATTGACAAGGGCTGGGAAGAAGATTGGATTAAACCACTTGTTCCTGAAGCTAAAACCGGCAAATCTGTTGCGGTTATCGGCTCTGGCCCTGCAGGACTTGCAGCATCTCAGCAGCTTGCCCGTGCCGGTCATGATGTTCATCTTTATGAAAAAAATGCCAAAGCTGGCGGTCTTCTGCGATATGGCATTCCAGATTTTAAAATGGAAAAACATCTCATTGACCGCCGTGTTGAGCAATTAGAAGCTGAGGGTGTCACCTTCCATTTAAACACACATGTCGGTGTTGATATCACTGGCGATGAGCTTCAGGCAAAATATGATGCAGTTGTATTGGCAGGCGGCTCTGAGTCCCCACGTGACTTGCCTGTTCCAGGTCGTGAGCTTGACGGTATTCACTTTGCGATGGATTTTTTACCTCAGCAAAATCGCCGTGTCGGGCAAGAGCCAATTGGCGATATTGAACCCATTACGGCAACTGATAAACATGTTGTTGTGATTGGTGGCGGTGATACGGGGTCTGATTGCATCGGCACCAGTTTTAGACAAGGCGCACTTTCAGTTACACAACTTGAGATTATGCCTATGCCACCCGAAAAAGAAGATAAAGGTATGACGTGGCCAAATTGGCCCCTGAAACTCCGAACCTCCAGTTCTCAGGAGGAAGGTGCTGTTCGGGACTTTTCAGTAACGACCAATGAACTGATTGGTGACAACGGTAAAGTTTCTGCCCTGAAATGCGCGCGTGTTGATAATAATTTTAAACCAGAGCCGGGTAGTGAATTTGAAATCAAAGCAGATTTGGTTTTACTCGCAATGGGCTTTGTTCACCCCATCCATAAAGGTTTATTGGAACAACTTGGCGTTGATCTCGATGAAAGAGGCAATGTAGCTGCAGACACAGAAAGCTACACCAGCACGCAAAATAAGGTTTTTGCCTGTGGTGATATGCGCCGTGGTCAGTCACTTGTGGTATGGGCAATTCGCGAAGGTCGCCAATGCGCCAGAGAGGTCGATATGTTCCTTATGGGCGAAACAGCACTACCAAGATAAATCAGGTGCGCATTATTTCATCATATTGAGCAAGGCTGGCGTCGCATAGCCGTCGGGTTTAAGATTGTTCTTTTTTTGATAAGCACGTATCGCATCTCGCGTTTTCTTTCCCATCATGCCATCTGGTTTACCCGTTGGATATCCAGCCGTGTTCAGCAATGATTGTAACTCACGCAATTCAGACGGGTGCAAGGGACGTTCAGATTTTGGCCAAGCTGTTTTAACCCCTTCGCCACCAGCGAGTCGGTCAGATAAAATACCAATCGCCAATGCATAAAATGGTGCGGTGTTATAACGCAAAATAGCACGGAAATTATCGGTCACCAGAAATGCTGGGCCGGAATATCCTGCAGGCAAATAAAGCGCTGCGTTTTCTTTATTTTGCGGCAGATGTGTTTTAAGTCCCCTTACCCCAAGCCTATACCATTGCCTGAGCTCCTTTTGATGAGCTAAATCCGCCTGTGCAAAATCAAACCCCTCTGGCAAAGTGACCTCAAACCCCCATCTAATGTAATCCCGCCAACCCGAAACTTTCAGATAGTTAGCAGCTGAGCCCAGCGCATCTTCTCGGCTGTTCCAAATATCACGTTTGCCGTCGCCTGTCGCATCAACGGCATAATCCAAATAGGTCGTCGGAATAAATTGCGTCTGCCCCATCGCTCCCGCCCATGAGCCAAACATTTTATCTGATGGAATATCTCCAGCTTCTATAATCTTCAGGGCAGCAATGAGTTGCTGGCGACCGAATGCCTTACGTCGCCCACCATCATAGCCAAGCGTAGCCAAAGCTCTAAGAACATGCTTTTTACCTTGGTAGCTACCATAGTTGGTTTCCATGCCCCAGATAGCCGTCAGTAAATATCTGTGAACGCCGTAAGTTTTTTCTAGCTTGTCAAAAATAGCTTGATTGGAGGCAAGCATAGCCAGCCCCTTATTGAGTCGTGTGTCCGATACCATGGTATCGAGATATTCCCATGCCGGTTTTACATATTCGGGTTGACGCGCAGCAAGGGCTAAAATCTCCGGATCCATCTTCAATCCGGTCAAATTTTTAATGGTCTCCTCTGAAAGCCCTTCCGCCCGAGCAGAGACCTCCACATCTGACAGCCATTTATCAAAGCTCGTAGCAGATGCGACATTTGTCGCAGGGGACATATTGGTTAAAATAAAACCAAGCATTAAACTAAGCATGAAATTGACGAGGCGCATGGACATTTTTGTTAGAATCCCTTCTTTTAAGTTATGCTAAACGAGTTCTTTAACAGATAAAACTATTTATCGAGGTTAAAACTGATGAGTCAGAAAATAAGTAAAGTTGTTTTCCCTGTAGCAGGTATGGGTACCCGGTTTCTACCAGCCACCAAAGCTGTACCCAAGGAAATGCTGCCGGTTTTCAGCAAACCACTCATTCAATGGAGTGTTGAGGAAGCAACCGCAGCCGGCATTACTGAATTTATATTTGTGACCTCGCCTGAAAAACCTTCCATTATTAGCCATTTTCAGTCATCTCCTGCCTATGAGGCGATGCTTAAAGAAAGAAATAAGACCGATGAGCTTGAATTATTAAAGGCCGGATTACCAGATAATGCTAAAATTACCGAGGTTTCTCAAGATAAACCCCTCGGGCTCGGGCACGCCATTTGGTGCGCCAAAGAGGTGGTCGGAAATGAACCCTTCGCTGTAATTCTACCCGATGACATGGTTCTACATACAACTGGTTGTTTAAAACAAATGGTTGAGACCTATGAGAAGACAGGGGGTAATCTCGTTGCAGTTGAAAATGTACCGGCAGACCAGACTTTTCGTTATGGGATATTAGACCCAGAAACAGATGACGGACAGATCGTAAAGATCCGAGGCATGGTAGAAAAACCTGCTCCGGAAGACGCACCTTCCGATTTGGCAATTATTGGCCGCTATATTCTCGACCCAATGATTATGGTGACCCTGGATAAAGGTAAGAAAGGTGCTGGTGGTGAAATTCAAATCACTGACGCAATGGCTGATTTAATCGGTACATGCCCTTTACATGGCCTCAGATTTAAAGGTACACGATATGATTGCGGTAATAAGGCGGGCTTCCTTGCCGCCAATATAGCTTATGCAGCACTTGACCCTGAGCTTGTTGATGGACTGCAAGAACAAATCAGGACAATATTTAAATGACTCTTGAAGAGAACACCAAGATAAAGCCAATCGACCCACTGGACTCTGCGGCGCGTACACTGGACGCCGAGATTGCTGGCCTGGAAAAACTTAAATCAACCCTATCAAAGGATTTTGAGAAAGCTGTTGAGATGCTGGCAGGTGTTGGCGGACGCATTATCGTATCCGGTATGGGAAAAAGTGGACATATAGGTCGTAAAATTGCTGCTACCCTCGCCTCAACGGGGACACCAGCTCAATTTGTACATCCCGGCGAAGCCAGTCACGGCGATTTAGGTATGATTACAGCTCAGGATGTTGTGATAGGACTCTCTTGGTCTGGTGAAACACCTGAACTTGGCAATCTACTCTCCTATGTTAAACGCTTCAAAATTCCGCTTATTGGTATGACTTCAAATGTGGACAGTGCATTAGGCGTTGCCGCAGATGTTTGCCTGACATTACCTAAAGCTGAGGAAGCCTGCCCCTATGGGCTGGCCCCCACCACATCCACCACAATGCAACTCGCTATGGGAGATGCATTGGCAGTAGCGCTTTTACAGCGACGCGGCTTTACCAATATGGATTTCAAAAGCTTCCATCCCGGTGGCAAGCTCGGCTCAGGATTAATGATTTTGAACGACATCATGGTTAAGTCGGACATGCTTCCTCTATGTGAAGACTCTATGCAAATGTCAGAAGCGCTAATGATTATGACCGGCAAGGGCTTTGGGTGCTTGGGTGTTATTAACTTAGAAGGCGATCTAATCGGAGTCATAACTGATGGTGACTTGCGACGTCACATGGGGACTGATTTACTGGATAAAACTGCGGCGGATATCATGACTAAAGACCCAAAAACAGTCGTTGATACAATGCTCGCCGCTGAAGCACTCGCCATGATGAATGACAATAAAATTCAAAGTCTTTTCATTTGTGAGGAGTCAAAACCAATTGGTTTTATCCATCTGCATGATTTACTCCGTGCTGGGGTTGGTTAAGTTTTTAAACTAACTTTCGACACCTATGGGACATGTCACTCCCGTTCCGCCCAGCCCGCAATAACCATTAGGGTTTTTACCTAGATATTGCTGATGGTAATCTTCCGCATAATAAAAATTCGGCGCATCAATTATTTCCGTTGTGATGGGACCATAGCCTGCCTGTTGAAGTTTTTTCCCAAACTGTGCTTTAGACTCAAGCGCCAATTTTTTTTGTGCCTCGGAGAATGTGTAAATGCCTGAGCGATATTGCGTGCCAAAATCATTTCCCTGTGCCATGCCCTGAGTCGGATCATGATTTTCCCAGAAGATTTGTAACAACTTCTCATAACTAACTGTGTCAGAGGCAAATACAACTCTGACTACTTCATTATGACCCGTCAGGCCTGAGCACACCTCTTCATAAATCGGATTAGGCGTTAGGCCAGCAGCATAACCCACTTGAGTAGAGAACACCTTCGCCCCTTCCCAGAATTTGCGCTCGGCTCCCCAAAAACATCCCATACCGAACATGGCAAATTCTAAGCCCTCTGGCCAAGGGGATACCAAAGGCGTATCGAGAATAAAATGCTTACCCGACACATTTAATGGCATATCACGACCCGGCAATGCCTCATCCGGGCTTGGTAACTCAGTCTTTTTTCTTATCAAATTAAACACCATCATTTACCTCAAACTGTCTCGCAGATGCTTATATCCGACTGTATTGTTTCAATAGGGCCATCCCTTCGCCCCTCAAGTAGCTGTCTTAGCCAAGGGTTTTGATCTTCCCGCGCTTGTTCAGAATTGCCATGCCAGCGCAAACATCCTTCGTGCAAGACGGCAATTTCATCATAAGCCTCATGAATATTAACCATGTTTCCGGTAACAGAAATCACAGTCGCACCTTTTTTATCGACAAGCCCTTTGATCATACGATCTATTTTCGCCGCCAAAATCGGATCAAGACCAGCAGTTGGGTTATCAAGCAATAAAATATCCGGATCCGTGGCAATCGCACGTGCTAGCCCGACTCTTTTTTGCATACCCCCTGATAAGTCAGCAGGAGTTAAAATGGCATTTTCCTCTGGAAGGCCGACTTTGGGCAATAAAGCTTCGGCCTGTGCGCGTGCCGCACGTCGTCCCAACCCGTCTGCCATTAGTCTGAAAGCAATATTTTCCCAAACTGTCAAACTGTCAAAAAGGGCATTTTGTTGAAACAACATGCCAATACGATGACTAAGTGCTTTTGGTCTTTGTGCTGCTGTCCCAACCTCTTGACCATCAATTCTAATGACACCCTCTGAAGGGGCATAAAGACCAACAAGACATTTTAAAAGTACAGACTTACCCGCCGCCGCTGGCCCGATAAGTGCAAGCGAGCGCCCTTGTTTTAAAGACAAATCAACCTTGTCTAATGCAACGAGGTCATCAAACGTCTTGGTGACAGCTTCAACCTGCAACATTTTTTTCATCTCCAGTGACTTTTATTGATGGTATAATATAAGGCCCTTTATCGGTCCTGCCAAATTCTGCATTTACATTAAATACAGATGATAAGTTTTTCTCAGACAAAACATTTTCAGGGTTACCCATTGCTTCAACTCTGCCTTTATTCATCAATACAAGCCGGTCACTTAAACGCGCAGCAAGGGTAAGGTCATGGACAATGGTCACGACAAGCTTGCCTCTATGCACTTCTTCTTGCAAAAGCGCTGAAAGGTGTAATTGGCGCTCTGGGTCAAGCGAAGTAAACGGCTCATCCACCAACAAAACATCTGCATCAGTGGCGAGCAGACGCGCCATCAAAATCATAGCCTGCTCTCCTCCAGATAATGACAGAACGGATTTATCCGCATAGGCATCTGCTCCGCAACGTTGCATGGCCTCATAAATTTTTATCTCATCATTTTGACGCGCTTGGAAACTCTCTCCATGCGGTAAGCGTCCGAGGGCGACAAGTTCTCGCGCCAAAACAGGCCAATGCAAAGCTTGAAATTGGGGTAGATAGGCAATCATTTTGGCGCGCTTATAGGAATCGGACAAAACATCCTCACGCCCATCATATAAAATTTGCCCCGCATCAGGTGTCAACAAACCTGCAAGACATTTAAGTAAAGTTGTTTTACCCGCCCCATTCGGGCCAATTAAACTGACAAGCTCTCCAGCTTCTAAGCTAAGGGATACGCCATCAAGAGTTTTATGTGTTAAATCGCCATTGTTTGTATAGCGATGACACAACTCAACAACATCTACAGTCTTTAGAGTTTCACGCGCTACCATTTCTGCCATCTTTCAGGATTATCAATTTTTGGCACACAATTAGGGTTTAAAATCTCAGCAATAATGATGGCCGACTCCAGCAAGCGTGGGCCTGGTCGATTATAAAAATGGTTGCCATTAGCAATATAAACTTCGCCATCCTGTACAGCCCTTAAAGACTGCCACGAAGAGTTATCTGTCAAAGATCTGAGTTCCTCGCGCGCCCGCTCTACATCAAAACCGCACGGGCCAACAATAATCACATCCGGATCAGCAGCATGAATATCATCCCACACCACTGCTGGCGAATGATGCCCGCTTTCACCCAACACAACATCTCCACCACCATATGAAATAATTTCCGGCATCCAGTTACCTGCTCCCATAAGCGGCGCAGTCCATTCCATGAAGAAAACAGATTTTCTTTCCTCACCAGAGACCGCTTCAGCGAGGTTCTTGAACCCTAAACTCATCTTCTTAACAAGCGCTTCCCCGCGTGCTTCACATTTCAGAGCTACGGATAGGTTTCGAATATCCGTCATCACATCATCAAGCGTCATTGGCTCAAGTGATACCAGCTTTGGCGGCACGCGATGCGATCCCATCCAATCTTTTAAAGCTGTCTCAACCTCATCAAGACTGACGGCACAAAGCTCACATTGAGACTGAGTGACAATCACATCCGGCGCCAAATCAGCAAGCTTATCAGCATCCAGCATATAAACAGAAACACCCTGTTCCACGAGACGCCTGACATCAGCATCTATCGTAGCGGCACGCGCCATGGGGTTCATTTTTGGCTGGGTTAGAATCGGCAGATTATTCAGGCCGAGGGGCCAGTCACATTCATGTGACCGGCCCACAAGGTTTTGCTGAAACCCCAAAGCACAAACCAATTCCGTTGCGCTTGGGAGAAGGGAAACAATTCTCAAAAATGCCTCCTTACTATCAGCATTTAGAAGTCAAAACGAATCCCAACCTTAAACGACCTGTCTGATGTACCAAAGCCGAAAGCAGTCTGGTAATCCTCGTCCAAAAGATTGGTAATCTTACCCTGAATTTTTGAATAGTCATTAATTTGATAATGAACGCCAAAATTCAAGAGATTGTAATCCTCTAAATCCACCTGAGAAGACGGAAATGCGTTGAAATTGGTATCAATAACGTCACGCACCGACAATACAGACAGGTTACTGGTGAGTTTGTCGTTCAAATTGGCTTTGATATTCATATTAAGTGTGTGACGTGGTCGTCTAATCTCACGGCTACCATTTGACAGTCTAGGGTCCTGATAGGTGTAATTCGCATCAATATTGACCCGATCTCCCAGCGCCCAATCGGCGGTCAGTTCAACCCCCTCATAAGTGCTTTCGCCAGGTTGTTGAATATATTTACCATTTGAATAACCAATGAGGTTATCAAGCGTAATTTTGAAAATACTCGCCGATAAAAATACGCCGTCCCCATTATCATAGATAATGCCGATATCCTCACTCACGCTTTCTTCGGGTTCAAGATTAACATTCCCGCAAAGACCGTCCTGACAAAAAATACTTTTACCAAACTGCTCATATAAACTCGGGGAGCGGAAACCTGTTCCGTAATTTGCACGTAACTTTAATTCCGGTGTCAGATTTTTCAAAATAGTCACACGACCTGTTTCGTGCCGACCAAACTCTTCCTGATCATCAATACGGGCAGCAAAAGTCAAAAATAAATCCGACATTGGCCTGGTCTGCCACAAAATATGAGCCGACTGATTATCAGCTTCATAAGTTTCCGAACCGTCATTATATTCCTCGGTTTCCATTTCTAAACCGAAGAGAAATTGATTTGCTTCACTCAGCGTAAATTGCCCTAGATAGGTAAACATTTCACGTGTCCCCTCGGTTGAAAGTGTCGAGAAGGCTGAAATGGATTTGTTTTCATCTTTAGATGTTAATAAGTTTATTTCATGACGCAGATTATCAACCTGATAGGCAAGGCCAAGTTTGGCGTTTAGGCTCTCAAAAGCAGTTGTATCGTTAGAGTCGACAGGGACATAATTATCATGGTTCACATCACTATCGACATAACGGACTGATAAATTTAAGTCGAGATTGTCAGAGAGTGCTAACCCGAACCGCCCAACAGCTGACATATATTCGTAGCCGTCATCTTCCGTATTGCCATCATCTTCATCAGCCGAGGAAAAGCCATCACTTTCTGAAAAATTGAGTGCAACGCCATAATCTAAACTGGAAAGACTTCCTGCCGCAAAACCGGACGCACTATAACTGTCATAGCTGCCGGCTTCCAAAGACAAGCTCTGCCTCGTTGGGCCACCATAAGCCGTAAACATGCTCACGACACCACCAACGGACTCACTGCCGTACAGCACACCATGTGATCCGCGTAATACTTCAATGCGCTCAAGACCCAATGTCGTGATATGCGCCCATTCAGCCTGTTGACTGACTGGGCTGTTCAGTTGAATTCCGTCAAGTTGTACGACCGTATATTTTCCTGTCAGACCACGCAGAAAGACATTCGAACTTGTACCTGGACCACCAGATGAATAAGTGCTCACCCCGCTGACACGTTGTAAGACATTTTGTAAATGACGTTCCTGATAGTTCAGGAAGTCTTCCTCATCCAACACTGAGATTGATGATCCGATTTGATCGATTTTGGTCGGTATACCAGTTGCGGAAACGACAACTTCATCAACCGACTCCGCATACGCACCGGGTGATAAAAGCAAAACAAAAAAGCAGGGTAAAAAACAAATTAAAAACAAATAACAACGTGAGTGTATCATATTAATCTCCATACAGCATTAGCCGGAAAATTCCGGTGTTATTATTCGTCGTCTGTAACGGAAATACCGTCCTCCACAGTGCATCCCGCCTGTAGAAAGTAACGACCATATATGGCAGGTTTCCTGGCTTGCGGATCAGCATGTTTTGCCGCCTTCCCCTTGCGGGTGGCATATGACAAACACTTCTCGCCTACAGTTGCGGGAGCAGCTACAGAGTTGGTAAACGACCTTACTGTATTCCCTTTTACCCCCTTCACGGGGCACCAAATATGCACCTTTCTAGTAACCTGATTGAAAATTTCAGTCAAGTTTATGGAAATTGTCCAAGCATTTAGAGTGGTTCATTAGGCTGATCTGGCGAGTCCATGCCCTCTTAAAAGCAAATAGATGAAAAATGGCACACCTAACAATGCCGTTACGACGCCAAGTTTTAATTCCGTCATTGTTGGTAAGAGACGGATAAGTAAATCGGCGGCAACCAGCAGAATTGACCCCAAAATGGCAGATGGCAAAAGCGCACGGGACGGCATGTAACCAAAAAACGGGCGTATAATATGCGGCGCAACCAGCCCAACAAATCCAACAACACCGGCAACAGCCACCGCACCCCCAATTGCTAGTGCCATGCCAAATGCAAGTTGCACTCTGATCCGCATAATATTCGCACCAAGGCTGAAAGCAGTATCATCACCTAAAATAAGCGCATCAAGTTGTTTTCCGACTGAAAGCATCATACCGCACCCAATAAGGATTAAAGGCAGTACCAGACCTACATGACTCCATGAGCAATTTTCCAAAGATCCAAGCAGCCAATAGGTGATTTCAAGTGCAGCAAAATAATTGTCCGATAAGTTAAGAGTGAGAGAAATGCCTGACCCAGCAAAGGCACTAATTGCAAATCCTGCCAAAATTAGACGCAAAGTATCACCCCGCTTACCCGCAAGAATGAAAAGCAGGACGACAGATATCAACGCTCCGGCGCTAGCCATAAGCGGCACCGCAAAAGAGAGCGTTCCCGTCAAACCAATATAAATAGCCAGTACTGCACCTAATGCAGCGCTGTTAGCGGCACCTAATATGGACGGTTCGGCAAGACCATTTTGTAAAAGTCCCTGTACTGCCGCGCCGCTCACCCCCAACGCAAACCCTATGAGCACAGCTAATACAAGGCGCGGAGCGCGTATCTCTGATAATATCAAAGCATTCAGGGTTTCATCAGCACTAACAGCACCATCTCGATAGATAAGCCAACGCATCATGTCCCCAAGAGGAATGTACTCGCCCCCAAACATTAAAGACGCAAATCCCACCAGCAATAATACGCCGATAAGAATAATCATGTTAAAAGACTCTTTGCGTTGCATGTCGTGACCCTAATCGTCTCTATTTTTCACTTCAAGTTTAAATGCGCTTTCGTGACTTCATGCTGGACAATCGTTTCTGAAAATGCCAACAAAAAATCATGGTAAACCGAAAACGTGAAACTCTTATTACTCTACTGGCTGTGATAATTATTTTTTTTCACACCACTGGCATGGCTGATCAGTCAGAAAATTTGAGAAACAATAAAACACACCTACCGCGTGTAGTTAGCCTCAACCTTTGCGCTGATGCCTATTTAATGGCCTTTGCCAAGCCCGAGCAAATTTTAGGTCTTACACAACAATCCTCAGACCCAACACTATCAGCTTTTGTTGAAGAGGCTTCAAACTTCCCTGTTTCTGGCGATCGCATGTCAAATATCATTGAGCAACATCCGGATATCATTATCATTAATAATTATTCGCCACCGCCCAACAAGGCATTGATGGATAGGCTCGGTATAAAAATTGTTAAACTTGATGCCGCAAATAGCTATCAAACCGCCCGCACAGAAATTCTCCAACTGGGTAAGGCAATTCATCGACTTGAAACTGCTAAGGCTTATCTCGCACAACTCGACAAGGAGTTGGAAGATGCTCGACATACAAAACTCACATATATGCCCAGCATTATAAATTATCAAAGACGTGGCATTGTCGTGGGTGAAACTCACATATTGGACGACATAATCCAGCTCGCCGGCGCACAGAATTTAGGGCGTGATTCCGGAAGAACTATTGGCCCAATGTCTTTGGAAAATCTGATACGTCTACAACCGGATTATGTTTTGAGCATATCTGAAAACGATGAACAAACTCTCAAAGCTCAGGATCGCGGCTCTGAGATACTGAGTCATCCAGCTTTACAAAAAATGTTTAGCGCTGAACGGCATATTTTTATCCCCCAGAATTTAACAGTTTGTGCAGGTGCAACAACGCCAAAAGCTGTGGCTCATCTCATTGAAACTTTACAATCTTCTCAATTAAGTGCCGAGACCCGTCAAATTTCTGAGTAATTGAATGATCGGCTGCAGAACATCAGGTGTTGGAACAATATCCATAACTGTTAACGCTGTGCCTGAAAGAAGTGTCGCAATCCCCAGTAGACTCAGCAACAAGGGTAAATTTGACGCTGTTTTATCATAAACACCGAGTTCAATGGCTTTCAGGCTATAACCCGCCGCTTCGCCCAATTGCTGAAGCATAATTTTTATAGCTTCGCCCCAGGGCTGGCTTCGCATCAAAAGCACGCCACCCGCGCGACCTTTATCGGGGCTAGTTAAGGGGACATGCAACCCTTCAAGTGGAAATATATCTGGCCAAAGGTCAAAAATCTTTGCAGGTATTGTCTCCGTATTAAGTTCCCCTGCAGGCGCATTTGTCCTATCCATCCACTTAGCAAGTTTTTTTGCCCATTTTTCTAAATTTTTATCTTTTATTGTTTTGAGCTGACTTCCATCAAACCGTGACATTATAATGTCGTTCGTTTTATTTTTCTTCACCCAAACAATCACCCCATCACAATGGGCAAAGCCGTCCAATCTAGAGGCCAATATATTTGCAATTTCCCTTGCGTAGCGCGTGCGGCGGAAGTCATGTTCCATCATTAAAAGATTTGCCAAAGCTCTTGCTCCGCTGGGAGCAGCGGCCTGTGCTGATTGAGAGGAAGTCGAAATGTCTGATTTATTATCCAGATCATTGGCTGATTGAGGTACACCCTCATTTTGTAAAGTAGTATCAGCCATATCTTCAGTTTCAGTCGCAGACATTCAAGTCTCTTCCCTTTAATTTGTGTTCCAGCCTTTTAATTTTTTCATAAAATGCCACACTGAAAATAAATAACGCTTTAAGCTTATTTTTGACGAATCTCATCTATTGTATAGTGTTAATATAGTTTTAATATCGATTCATCAGATATTTTGTAGAATTCGGTGTCAGTAACGGTTTTTAAATGAGTCAATCAGAAGAAGAAGAGTTCCGGAAGATGGCAGAAATCGCTGATGCCATTAACGATATTCTTGAAAATAATAAACTTGACGATGGAAGTGATGCGTCCCCAGAGGATATTTCAGTTTCTGAGGATACAGAAAACCAAGACACAAATACACATGTTCTTTCGGAGGAAGTAACTTCTGATAATCTGGATGAGGGTCTGGAAGCCGCTCTGGCCGCCGAAATCGCTGCGGATTTAGCTGGTAATGCCCCCACTTATGAGTCCGATGACACTCAAAGTGATACCCCCCTTACAGAAACAGATGTTCCCTTTATATCTGGTGCTGCATTTGATGCACCACCTAATCTAGACAATCTGGCGGCCTTAGACTCTCAAAACGCGACTGATGAGAATGATGCAGAAAGCATGACAGACCCTCTCTCTGCAGCAGATAACCCTGAAATGGCTACTGACGAACCTTTTGACAAATTTCTAGATAATGACATGGCCTTTTTGTCATTACGTATGCGCGATACACTGGCTGAGCTCAAATCTGAACATGGAGATACTCTGGAAGCCACAGAAAACCTGATTGGAAAAATGGCTCTATCCGTGGATGGGCTAGTTGAAGAAATGCATTCTTCGTTGGGCGCATTAGAGAAAAAAATCACCTCACGAAAAGCTACCATTAATCAGGAAATTGACCGCATTTATCAGGAAATCGCCACGACAAGAAGTGAACTAGAGCTATTGGTGTCCAAATTCCAAAATGACACAGCAGAAAACCACAAAACCTATAATGATATTTTTTCTGAAGAGCGAAGTCGGGTTGAAAGGTACAGAGAATTCCTTTCATTTATGATACGCGATAAGAAATAGCTTAAATATTCTTGCATAAATTTATAAAGTAATATTTATTATTACTTATGGATAAAAATACCGCAAAAAGGCGTACTGATATTGCTGCTGAGACCATCGGTAAGCAAATTATGAGAGGAAAACTCTCTGTTGGACAAGTTTTACCTAGTGATCAGGTCATGTGCGAGACACTCTGCATCTCGCGCACAATTTTACGCGAAGCATTACGCATTTTGGGCGCAAAGGGACTGGTCAAAGCTGTCCCGAAAGCAGGCACATTTGTTAATGATACAGATAAATGGGCCATGCTGGACGAAGATATTTTAAACTGGCTTACAAATACCGCCACAACCGGGCGTCTGGAACCCCTTTTGGCGGAAATGATTGATATTCGTCTTGCTATTGAACCAGGGGCAGCCGCACTCACTGCTTCCCGCGCACTTGCCCCCGATCGTCAGAGAATATCCGAGTTATTTCAAGCACTTAAATATGCTAACACCCCAGTTCTTAGCCATGAAGCAGAAGCCGCTTTTATCGACTGTATTTTAGCGAATTGCCATAATCGTTTTTTCAATAGCCACCGTATTTTAGCAAAAACCAGCCTAAAATTGCTTTTTGATCATACGGAGAGATACAAATACTTATCTCTTTCTGCTCATGAAGCCGCCGTTCGGGCCATAATAAACTATGAACCCCAAAATGCGCGGCGAAGCATGCAGGCCATTCTGCTTCAAGTATCTCCAATTATCCGAAACAAAAAAAACCCTGCTGATGAGTCAGCAGGGTAAAGTTCAGGGATATGTGTGTGAGGGTTTAACACACAAACCGTCCAGAGGGACGGATATTATATCTACGTTGCGTTTAATAAAATGGATTAACTAAAGGAGAAAAAAATGTCTTTTAAGTTTGAAATTTTTACAAAGCGTTTGATTACCCTAATTGTTCTGGCTGTCATGTTTATAAGCTTCGGTAATTCAGCTTATGCTACCCCAATGGGCCTTAGAAATATGGACACCAATAATGACGGTAAAATCACACGACATGAATTTACCGCCAAAATCAACCAACATTTTGCTAAAATAGATCGAAATAATGACGGTGTGATACAGCATAAAGAGCTAAAAACATTTCACGCCACAAAATTTGAAAAAATGGATCGCGACAATAATGGTTATCTCGATAAAAAAGATAGACCCACCAGACATATGTATGAGAAGAAAGGTCACCACTAGCACTAAGGAGGTTGGTCTTGTCTAAACCTAGCGACGAAGACTTAATGTCTGCGATTGCAAAAGGCGACCTGAAGGCCTTCAACCTGCTGACCTCGAGACATTTGAAGATGGTTTACGCGATAGCATTGCAGAGATTAAAGCACCCAAGTGATGCTGAAGAGGTGACTCAGGATGTTTTTACCCGCCTCTGGCAAAATGCACCTAAATGGGAAGCCGAGGCCAAAATCAGTACATGGCTGTACCGTGTTTGCGTCAACCGTGCGATAGATATGTTACGACGCCGGAAGCCTATGACCGATATTAATGATGTTCCCGAGATACCAGATACTGCAGATAACGCACTTCAGACCTTGGAAATCAAAGACAGGAAAGCACAGCTAGAAAAAGCACTAGGCAACTTAACAAATGAACAGCGAGACGCAATCCAACTCGTCTATTTTTCCGAAATGAGGCAACAAGAAGCCGCTGACTCGCTGGGTTTAAACCTGGCAGCATTGGAGTCACTTCTGCGCCGCGCCAGAAAAAAACTACACACCGTACTAGATGGAAACTATGAGGAATTATACTAAGAGAATACTTTTCAGTAATTGGGGAGACATGAAAAGAAATGACTAAAGATAAGACAAATACCATATCCTTGGATATGCATAGATTTAAAGCGCTTATATCGGCCTATGGGAGTGATGTTGCAAAGTGGCCTGAAGATAGTCGAAGCTGGGCACAAACCTTCAGCCGTGACAATACCGAAGCACAAAACTTACTCTCGTATGAAAAAGAGCTTGATGAGATTTTAACTGATGTTGAAAGCAAGACACTCAATCCAGAGGCTTTAACGCACCTACAATATAAAATCGTTTCTTCCTCTACCCGTCTTCCCCAACAAAAAAACACGGACAATCAGCGCGCCTTAATGGGATCATCCATTCAATCTTTGACTGCCTGCTTTTTATTGTGTGGCTGTTTGGCAGCAGGCATGCTCAGCTTACCCTATCTACCCTTGGACACGATTGTCGTCGCCACCGAGAGTGAACAAAGTATCGCCTTTCTTGAAATCAATCTTTTAAGTTCGTGGGATTAAATCGGAGTACGTCATGAACGAAACGCCTATCCAAATCAGCAAACGGAAACGCAATATTTTTGTTATTGTATGTTTAATTTCTCTCGCAGCAAATTTCTTTGTTCTTGGTGCGGGTATTAGTTTCTATACGCAAGGTCATCCCCATAAAGTTACTGACAAAACAAAAAGCGTCGAAAGAATTGAAAAAAGGTTTCTTAAACGTATCAATATAGATGACAGGCCGGCTGTCCGCGAGGTTTTTAAACAAAACAGAGAACAAAGCAAATCGCTATTTGAAAGCTATTACAAGGAAAGAGAAAATTACATCGCCTATATTAAACGGGGTGAGATTAAAGAAATAGATCTCCAGATGATATCAAAGGACTTGTTGATACAGGAACGAAACTTAAGCCGTCATCTTAATGCAGTTTTGCAGCAACTCATCCTTGTCTCAGGGCCAGAGACGAGAAAAAAGATTGCAGAAATGATTCGTGTTAGAAATGGTCATCATCGTACTAATCGCAGTTGGCTTCCAGCCAAAGAAAGATTGCAAAAGCAACCTGAAAAACGATACGAGTAAAACCGATGCCCTAAGGCCTAACGCGGCGTCATTCTTATACCACCATCCATGCGGATGCATTCACCATTTACATAATCATTTTCCACTAGATACTGCGCTGTTTTAGCAATCTCATCGGGTTTACCGAGACGTTGAGGATTCAGCACTGAATTTTCTAGAGCTTGGAAAATATTTTCCGGCAGTGTATCAAACATCGGTGTATGAATAAGGCCTGGCACAATCGTGTTGCATCGAATACCTAGCTCAGCCAAATCCCGTGCAATAACGATTGTCATACCGATAACTCCACCCTTAGTCGCACTGTAAGCAACTTGACCGATTTGGCCTTCATATCCTGCAACCGATGCCGTATTAATTATCACACCACGCTGACCATCGTCAGTAATCGGATCATTTTTCATCATCGACTCAGCGGCAAGACGTGCCACATTAAACGTGCCGATAAGATTTACATCTACAACACGTTTAAAATCTTCAAGAGGATGCGGCCCGTTCTTAGGATGATATGTCTTCGCAGCCCAGGCAATACCAGCATAATTACAACAGATATGCGCCGGTCCGAAAGCAACCTCAAGACTCTGAATTGCTTGACCAACAGAGGCTTCATCAGTGACATTTACCTGCTGGTAAATCACATTATCACCGAGTTCCTCAACAAGTGCCGCCCCGCGCTCTTCATTCATATCAAAAATCGCGCATTTCGCTCCATTAGCGACAAATCTTCTAAGTGTCGCCTCGCCCAGACCGGATGCCCCGCCTGTGATGATTGCAATTTTATCTTTTAAATCCATTGTAAACTCCTACTAGTCCGATGCGAATAGCTGATTAAGTTGTCGTTTTCGTAAAACGTGTATTTTCTGTCGGCGGGGTTTCAGGCGGGCCTGCAAAACATTGTGCATGGGTCATCCAAGCCTCAGCAACCTCACCCGTTAGGTTTAGATTGGTGTCTGAAATATTGCGGGTTTGCGTCACGACCTGACAAAATTCACTGGCAGTTCCCGTCACGGCAGAGACATCGCTTGGTTCACCAAATTTCCAGATCTCACCGGATGGTGCTGTCAATTCAATGTAAGGTATTGGCCCCGGAGGTGTCTGACCTTTGACCTGGAAACTCCAGTTAAATGTGTTAACGCCAAGAACCACTATGTTTTTAATCCGGTCAGAATCCTGACGGACAACGCCAAGCGCATCATAAATAGCCAGACCATGTGCCCATGTTTCCATTAATCGAGCTGTAATACTTGAACGCACACTCATATCCGGGCCAACCCATTTAACACGGTGTTTTAGGTCAACTTCTGAAAATGCGTCGGCCATTGTGATATAATAATCGTGCCAGGTATTCAAAAGCGCCTGCCCAGCAAGCCCGTTAATATATGTCTGCTCAAATTTTTTGAGATTACCTGCCATGATATCTGCCTTAACCTTGTCAACAAAAGCATCAAAGGCTGCCTCATCGGCGTAGCTTTCATAGGCCGCCACGTTCCAGATATGCAGATGCTCAAGAATATCGTTGAAAGTCCAATTTTTAAAACCTGTCGGAGTGGTAAATTCAGCATCTGGTAAATCAGTCATAATCTGGTAAAGGGCTTCGGACTCGTCACGCAAATCATATGATAAGTGTTGCATCAGGCGTTTTCCTCATCACCAACATTTTCTTCGACAATCTCAATCATTAAATCATTAACACTGACTTGCTGGTCAGAAACAATCCTGACATCAACAACATTGCCCTCTACCTCAGAAAATATTTCATGCTGCATTTTCATAGCTTCGACAATTGCCAACTTCTGACCATCTGCGACTTTATCACCGACTTTAACAAACACATCAATCACGCGACCATGGAGGGGTGCGGTAACTAACCCACCGGCAGACCCGTCTCCACCGTCATCTGTTACAACCAATTGGTTGATACTCGACAAAAATATAGCCGTATCTGCTGATTGCAGCGCATGATAAAGCACGTTTGAGTCAATAACGGCCAGACTCTTAATAATTTGATTATTCACATTAAAGGATATTGATTCATCCGGACTCACCTGCTCAACATCATGCGTCTCAATAAGCACTTTATCTGCACCTTCTTCAACAGCAATATCAACACGATAAGAACCAACTTTCGCGCTTGAAACGGTGAGGTCAAAAACCTCATCGCCGATAAGCAAGCTATAGGGTGTTTGCAAACTGCCTGAGGTCGAAAAGTTTTTTAGCGCATCTGGCACAGATATGGCACGACTGAGAGCTTGCTCTCTATCATGAATAAAATGAAGCACGCCCTGTAACGCAACCATCTCAGAGCTAAGAGGCTCAGCTGTGTAACCGGTTTCCCCAAAAATCTCACCAATAAATGCTGTCGTCGCCTCACCCTTAATAAAGGTTTCTTTTTCAAGACAGGTGACAAGAAAATCTCTGTTTGTTGCTGGCCCTAAAAGTGCCGTTTGGCGTAAGGCCTCAACAAGCCTTTTACGGGCGGTCTCGCGGTCATCTCCATAGGCAATAACTTTGGCAACCATCGGGTCATAAAAAGGTGAAATGTTTTGCCCCTCAACGACACCGTCGTCAAAACGAACATTCTCCATAACCGCAGGGCGCCATGCCGCTATTTTACCCGTCGCAGGCATAAAATCATTATTCGGATCTTCAGCATAAAGCCGCACCTCGATAGCATGACCATCCAGAGAAACATCTTCCTGTTGCAAATCTAATGTATCGCCTTGCGCAACCTTGATTTGCAATTCTACCAAATCCAGACCTGTTACCATTTCCGTCACAGGATGCTCGACCTGCAAACGCGTATTCATTTCCAGAAAATAATATGCCCCACTCTGGTCTAGAAGAAATTCAACTGTTCCCGCGCCAACATAATTAATATTTCGCGCCGCTTCGACAGCAGCTGCTCCCATATCGGCGCGCAATTCTGGTGTCATAACGGGACAAGGGGACTCCTCAATAACCTTTTGATGACGGCGTTGAACAGAACAGTCACGCTCGCCCAAATGGACAACATGACCATAACGATCTGCAAAGACCTGAATTTCAACATGGCGTGGATAGATTATCGCCTTTTCCAAAATAAGCTCATCTGAACCAAAGGCATTCGCGGCCTCGGATCTAGCCGTGACAAGCGCGCTTTTGAACTCATCCATATCTTGAACCAACCGCATACCTCGCCCACCACCACCGGCAGTGGCCTTGACCATAATAGGAAACTTAATCTCCTTGGCTGCTTGTATAAGGCGTTCGTCCGATTGATCAGCATCTTCATAACCCGGCACGCATGGCACACCGGCTTCAATCATTCTGCGCTTTGCAGCAGCTTTATTACCCATCAATGAAATCACCTCAGCATCTGGGCCAATAAAAATCAGCCCCGCCTTTTGTACTGCATCTGCAAAATCAGCATTTTCAGATAAAAACCCGTATCCGGGATGAATGGCATCAGCATTGGTCTGGCGCGCAGCATCTAGAATATTGTCAATGACGAGATAACTCTCCCCCACAGGCCCTGGGCCGATAAGAATGGCTTCATCAGCAAGCGCTACATGCGGTGCCTCCACATCAGCATCCGAATAGACAGCAACTGTTGAAATACCAAGACGCCGTGCTGTCTGCATGACCCTGACGGCAATTTCTCCGCGGTTAGCAATAAGGATTTTTCTAATTGACGACATAACTTTTTAATTCTCTTCTGCCCAGCGAGGTTTTCGCTTCTCAAGGAAAGAAGCAATACCTTCGCGCCCCTCCTCACCAATAATCGCCTCGGCAAAACCTTTCGCAGCAAAATCGATAATCTCTTTACCCAAAATCGTCTGACTGGCAAAGATAATTTCTTTACTCACCGCATTTGCATTTGGCGCACAGCGCATGACGGCTTTTCTAATTTCTGCTTCCTTGGCCTCCGCTTCCCTTGCATCTTTTGTTACGAAATCAGCCAATCCGATTGATAACGCTTCTTGAGACCCTATACGTGCTGCAGTCATCACCATGCGCCGCGCAGCTGGCAGACCCAGACGGTTGACAACATGGGGAATAATCTGCGCCGGAGGAATCCCGATAGCTGCTTCTGTCATTGCGAATTTTGCATCCTCGGTCACGATGACCACATCACATGCGCAGACAAGGCCAAAACCGCCCGCCATCGCATGGCCTTCAACCAGAGCAATAACTGGCATAGGCAGCGTTGATAAGGCATCAAACATTTCCCCCATATGCAAGCTATATTCAGCAACCTCATCCGGCGATTTATCAGCTTTCTGGAAATTTTCTTTAAACTCTTTTAAATCCCCACCTGCACAAAAAACACCATCTTTTCCACGCAGAGTCATGCCGCGTACAGTTCTATCATCGCGAATGAGAGCGAGCACGGCCTGAAGCTCATCCGTAAGCGCGCGAGACATGGCATTTTTCACATCTGGACGGTTCAACCAGACCGTCAGCCAGCCTTTATCCAGTTCAGTCACAAGATATGTTGTATCCGGTAAATTTGTCATCCTCTGTCCTATTCGTCCAATTTACAGTCGTCTCTTTGTCGGAGAGTTACATGCGTGAAATGCCGAAAGCATTTGGCTGTGTTTTCCTGTGTTCTCGTTCCCATAATGTTTGCAAGAGGAAACCGCATATTTTGCGCGTATCACGCGGATCAATCATACCTTGATCCAGCATCCGACCGGAGCTGTAAAAAGCATCACACTGGCTGTCAAAATGCGAAATAATTGCAGCGCTTTGTTTGGCAAGCGCATCAAGGTCTGGCTCTGTACCGCGCCTTTTTGCACCGGCATAAGCAACCGCTTCCATTGTTGCAGCAGCCTGTTCACCGCCCATAACACCGGATGACGCAGACGGCCATGTGAAAAGAAAATCCGGTTCATAGCCAAAACCTGACATGCCGTAATTCCCCGCACCATAACTAGCTCCAACATAAAAACTGAGCTTCGGCACTCGGATGTTGGACACAGCTTGAATCATTTTCGCACCATGCTTAATCATACCCGCTTGCTCATATTCCGTACCGACCATATAGCCGGTGATATTATTCAGAAAAATAAGCGGAATATTCGCCTGATCGACAGTCTGGAAAAAATGCGCGCCTTTAGCAGCTTCATCAGGGCCCATAGGACCATTATTTGCAACGAGAGCCACATCGTGACCAAAAATGCTCGCATGTACACAAACCAGATTTGTGCCAAAACGATTGCTGAATTCGATAAAATCTGACCCGTCTACCAGACGTGCAATCAGTTCTCTTGAGTCATATGGAACTTTATAATCAGTTGGAACGAGGCCTAGAATTTCTTCCGCATCATACAAGGGATCTTGAAAGTCACTCTCTGGTTTCGGAGGGCAATGACTATTCCAACCCAGACGCCCAACAAGTTCACGCATTTTATGAATACCATCGGCATCATCTTCAGCCAGATGTTCCATCAAACCGGACACAGAGGCATGCATCTCCGTACCACCTAATTCACGCTCATCCGCAATCTCACCAGTTGCAGCTTGCACAAGCGCTGCGCCGCCAAGGGCCGCCATGCCATTATTCTTAACCCCGACATTGTAATCTGACATGCCGGGCATATACGCCCCGCCGGCAGTAGAAGGCCCATGCAAAATAGTGAATGTCGGTACACCGGCAGCACTTGCTTTAGCCAGACTATAAAAAACACGCCCCGCATAAGCCCATCCCTCGATTTTATAGGCCATCAAATTCGCACCGGCACTTTCAACTAGATGAATAAAGGGCAGCTTATTTGCAATTGCAATTTGGATGCAAGCCGTCAACTTGTCAAAACCACGTTCGGTGGCAGCACCAGCATTAATGCCGCTGTCATCTACACAAATCATGCTACGCACACCACTAACATATCCGATACCCGCCAAAATAGAGGCACCGGGCAAACTTGTTTCGCGATTAGGATCATCAACACAATAACTCGCTAGATTAAAAAATTCGACAAACGGCATGCCTACATCTAGCAATCTTGCCAATCTATCACGCGGCGTTAATTGTCCGCGCTCTTCAAATCTCGGGCGACGTTTTTCAGAAACCGCCTTGGCTCGCGCCTGAAGTTGATGAAGAAGCTCTATATTCTCCAACTGTTCTAAACGGTTTTTTTGATATGCGTCGCTATGAACATCCAATCTGGACACAAATGCCGGCATTTCTTTTCCTTCTAGTTCAAATATGGAATTCTAAGCATGTATAAAATTATGAGGCGAGATACGAAAAACTCACCTAATAGAAGAATAAAAAAAGAGGCGGGTCAACCCGCCTCTTTTGATATGTAGTTGCTCATAAAACCTTTCAGAATTGTTCATATGAACAAGTCAAATCACCGTACTTACCAGCTCATTGAAGCTGTCAGACCATAAGTAACCGGTTCTCCGAAATAGCCAAGGGTAATACCACCAAAACCTGGACCAAAATCGATGTAGTTGTTGATATACTCTTCATCCCCGATATTTTTACCCCAGAGTGTCAGTTTCATACTGTCATTACCGAATGGCAAATCAGACCAGATAAGTTGTGCATCAACTGTCCCATATGAGTCGACCAGTGTGTTATATGCGTTAGTACCGCCCGCATCAACTCCAACAAGCGCATATGGATATGTGAAGTAGTCATCAACATATGAATAATCAACATTCAGTTTAAGCGAACCGTTTGCACCGTTCATCAAGTCAGCATCAAAACCGATACCAAGTGTATTTTCCGGTGTATGCGGCAGGGCTCTATTATTGGCAACATCTGCGCCAAGCTCAAGAAACTCATCATATTCGGCATCAAGATAACCATAGCTGAGTCTCATCATCAGGCGTTCATTCGCCATAAACAGCGCCTCAATTTCAAGACCACTTATCGTTGCCTGACCAGCATTTCTCACATTAGAGGCTGCAGCCCCTTGCGCGGTAAAGATAGACAACTGCATATCTTCATGCTCATTGGTGAACAAGGCCGTGTTCAGTTGAAGGCGATCCTCCATCAGGCGCATTTTCGCACCAATCTCGAAAGAATTAACCTCTTCCGCATCATAAGGCGTTATCGTCTCAGCAAATGTAGCTGCCTCACCGTTGAAACCGCCAGACTTAAAGCCCTTGGCAAAACGCGCATAGAGATTTATGTCGTCATTATAGGCATATTCAAAAGCTAGCTCTGGTGACACATCGTCAAACTCTGTTGATGCCGTTGTCCCGGCAGGAATAAATGTACATGGGAAGGTATTTAAACATGCCGCGGCTGTTGCCGGATCGCTTGATGCAAGTGCAATACTTGTTCGGACAATATTTTTTTCCTCATCAGTATAACGCAGACCACCTTTGATAGTCAGCTGATCTGTAATTGGATAATCAAGCTGGGCGTAAACCGCATAGGCTTCAGTTTCACTACCATATTGAGAGTCAAATGAGTTACCGCCACCAAAATATTGTTGGGGGTTATTTGTATAGGCATCATCAGAGTAGTAGTAAGCGCCCAAAACATAATTAATATCGCCACGTGAGCCTAAAAGCTGGAATTCCTGACTTTTTGACTCAAAATCAGTGTAACGCGCTGTATGAGCAATGAAGAGAGGTGAGCCATCAAGATCAAGAACATCAGACCACTCCATATCACGAATACCTGTGATAGATTTGAATACTGCGTTATCGAGCTCGGCCTCAATAGTCAATGAGTGACCTTTAATTTTGGATTTCTCATGAACATTATTATCTAGTTGGACATTCTCTTGCCTATCAGAAAAAACATACTGATCAAGGGGGAAGAAAGCGCCACCAATTGCATAGAGAGGTGAGGTAGGATCAAAAATGTTTCCGGCACTCACGCGTACAGTCTGAGAATATGGCGGGTTTTGCGTGATGTTGCTGTAATCATAAGTATAGTCAATCACAACATTGTCTGTGATGTCGTAACTGAATGCAGCCAGCGCAGACACTTGATCTTTGTCCTCTAGATCACCATCTGGCCCGGTCGACTCAACAACACCGTCACGATCCAGCATATAGGCTGAAATTTTCGTGCGCAATTTACCTGTTTGTCCAATATCCAAATTCAGCTTGGTATGCTTACGATTATAATTACCGATACCGATTTCAGCGGATATACCAGACTCGTCTGATGGTTTTTTGGTGACAACATTAATAGCGCCGGCAAGTGTGTTACGTCCATAAAGCGTACCTTGTGGGCCGCGTAATACTTCCATTCTTTCCACATCAGCAACATCAAAAATACCGCCTTGTGTTTTACCGATGTAAACACCGTTCAAATACATACCAACGGTTGTTTCCCAAGTAATCGCAGGATTGATTGTGACACCACCACGGATGGCAACCTGAGCAGCTGTCCCGTTATTAGGTGCATTCGTGATGCGGAGGTTTGGGGTATATTTTTCAAGACCCGAAATGGAAGATATCTGGCGTTCTTCTAAAAAGTCACTACTATATGCAGAAACCGCTGCCGCAACTTCTTGCAGGCTTTCTTCACGTTTCTGTGCTGTGACAACAATTTCATCAAGAGCTTGAGCTGAGGCAGAAGAGACGTTCATGCCCCACCAAACAGCGGCTGCAAGACCGAATATAAAAGTTTTTTTAAAAAAATTGTCTGTTGACAATACATTCGCTTTTTTAAGCATCAGTTAACTCTCCATTAAAAAATTTGTAGATATTAAAGTGGCAAATTTACAAGAACTAATAAATGAACATAATTCGGAAAATAATGATAAAATCTAAACTGTTGCATATATGCACCGCAATATTCGGTTTCAAAATTTTAGGAATTGGGAGGTTGTTGCCTAATTGGTCGGAGTGGCGGGATTTGAACCCACGACCCCTTGTCCCCCAGACAAGTGCGCTACCGGGCTGCGCTACACTCCGTCCAATTAAAAGCAATGGACTATTATCTAGGAGCTTTTGAGAGAAGACGCAACAGAGTTTATTACGCCTAAGTTTCATCCGTCTTGAGAAGTAATTTAGCTTTTTCGAGAGTCTCGCGAATATTCTGAAGAGCTATTTTTGTTTTAGGGTCAGGGCCTGTATTTTCTTCGTCAGAAACAATGACCGTATCCAAACCGGAGGCATCAGAACGTAAAAGCATGCTGGCATCTTTTTCCTTTAGAAGTTTTTGGACGCCTTTAATAGTCATGCCTTTATCATGAAGCAGGTGCTTAATACCCTCAATTAAGGCAATATCTTCTGGTCTGTAGAGCCGCCGCCCACTCGCATTTTTAATGGGCTGAACCTGCTTAAACTTGCCCTCCCAAAACCGGAGAACATGAGTATCGACCTGCAGAATTTCTGCTACTTCACTGATGGATTTAAAAGCTTCTGGTGACTTTGTCACTTGGATGTAAATTTCTTGAAGGCTTCGTTTATACGGCCCTTCATCACATGACTTGCACGAAATGAGAGAACCCTACGTGGGGTAATTGGAACTTCTTCACCTGTTTTAGGGTTACGGCCAATACGACCGTTTTTCTGGCGAACGGAAAAAGTTCCAAAAGAAGAAAGCTTGACCTCTTCACCTGCAACGAGTGCCATGGAAACTTCGTCAAGCACAGCTTCAACAATGTCAGACGACTCAACGCGGGAAAGACCGATTTCATTATAGACGGCTTCACTCAAATCAGCACGTGTTAGTGTTTTGTTTGACATGTAACCTCCGAAATAACCCTTGAATATAAGCACAATGAATAGGCTGGAAACAACTGATTTTTATAGCAAATAAATACTTTATTTATAATTTCGGGGAGGGAATTGTGTATCTGTGGACATTTCAATAAAAAATATTGCGGAATAGCTGTGACTATTCCTGAATTGCAAGCAGCTCTTCTTCCATTTTATCCATCTCGTCAGCAATTTTTTCTGACATTTTATTAGCGGCCACTTCAATCGCTAGCTCTACCGCCGCTGCAATACCTTTAGGTGACGCACCACCATGGCTTTTAACCACGATACCATTCAGGCCAAGAAAAGTCCCGCCATTGACATTGTCCGGATCAAGCCTCTCCTTCAATGCCCCGAATGCCCCCCGCGCAAATATGTATCCGATACGAGCAAAAATTGAACTAACCATTACCTGCTTTAAATAGCCACTGATGAGCTGTGCGATACCCTCGGCGGTTTTAAGTGCCACATTACCGGTGAAACCATCGGTAACAACGACATCAACATCACCTTGAGAGATACCGTTACCTTCAACATAGCCGCAAAAATTAAGGGATGAGGATGTCAGCAAATCTGATGCCTGCTTCACACTATCCGTACCCTTCATTTCTTCAACGCCAATATTGAGAAGACTAATTCTCGGACTCTCCAGACCGAAAATAATACGGGCATAGGCGTCTCCCATAACCGCAAACTGAAAATATTGTTCTGCCGAGCCTCCAATAGTCGCACCCATATCCAGAACAATCGTCTCTCCTTTCATCGTAGGCCATATAGCTGCAATGGCTGGTCGTTCAATACCATTCAGAGTTTTCAAAATCACTTTTGACATCGCCATCAATGCACCGGTGTTTCCGGCTGAGACCACACCATCCGCAATGCCGGTATTCACCGCATCAATCGCCTGCCACATGCTACTTGTTTTGCGCCCCTGCCTTAAAGCCTGGCTGGGCTTCATATCCATATCAATAGACACATCACAATGATGCACTTTACTTGCAGCTTTTAGGGTTGGGAATTTATCAAGAAGCGGCTCTATCAGCTTTGCGTCACCAAACAGCAGAAACTCAGTTTCCGGTCTATGCTCTAAAGCAAGTGTGACACCTGTAAGAACTGTTTCCACATCCCGGTCACCGCCCATCACATCAATTGATATTCTTGTCTGAGACATGAATTACCCGTCAAAATTAATATAATCGCGGTAATCTAACCTAATTTGGGGTTATAGCAACGCCTAATCAATCTGCCTTAGGGGTGCTTAGTCTTTCCAAAACGGCAAAGGGATTGTCTTGTTTCTGGTCTTCGTCAACTTCTTCAGACTCAAGATAACTCAACGATACACCATTCTTTCTCGGATAGGGGCTAATGCCGAGAGATAAGTTCTGAATAGCGATTTCACCAATATCTGCTCGCCCATTTTGCAGTATTTCGGGTAAATCCTCATCTTCGTCATCTGCCATTCCCTTGGCTAGATGTTCGGGTAGCAGAAAAAACGCCAAGGGCTCCTCAATATGCTGAACAATCGTCTCAAGGCTTACCCCGCAAATTTGTTCAATATCTGCCTCAACAACCCCCTCAACGCGTAACCCTTGCTTACGCCAAGGGGTAATATCAACATCCATGCGCAAATTCATGAATCCCTCTACCCCAAGTCTGTTTTTTAATGCGTGGCACTCATCGTCTGACCCGATTGTCTGGAGTTTTGTGCCGGATGGCTTAATTTTGACAATATCAATAACGCGACTGAACTCATTATTCATAACAGCACCCTCTGACTTAAAAACGTGTCTTAGCGTGGTTCATTATCAAACAAAAAAATGTCACGTGACAAGAGCTGGTTCAAGGGTAGCTGACTTAAGGATATATCCATGTCGGTCATATATGTTGCCAACGCCCCGGCTCTGACCAGATTGTCATCACCTTCAGCCTCAGCAAACAGGTTCCTATGAATAACAGATGTCAGTTTATCTCTCCCGTCATCCATCACCTCGTCATAGGCAGCAACGCGCCCATAAAACGCCTCAGCCATTTTCTTAATTTTCTTGCTGACACTCAAATCCCCGACGCCCATTTCCCGCATCGCCTGATCCATATCCCTAAAAAATAGATCAAAAATAACCTGACCTGCACCATGCCGTCCCTGACCGTCGGCTTTCAGACGGCGCAACACAAGATAGATATGCATGACAAGAATTTCGAACCTGCCGTCAAAATCATCATTAGCACCTTTAGGCCCATAGAGGGCGGGCTTTCTGGCTTGCTTCATAATTGCCGTATAAACCGGCAGGTATAAATCCATCTCTTTATTCATACCGAGTAAAGATTTGAAAAAATTAACCAGAAATAAAAATAAATGTCGCATGCTACACCTTGAGCCAAAATGACTGTTGCGAAAATAGCCCTCTTGCGTAAAAGGTCAAGATAGCTGTATCACTAGGAAACTTTTAATTAAGAGTTTATAAGTTTCAAAGACGTATTTGCATTATGAAAGCTGACCAATGACCGGAATAATCACGGATAAAAAAAGTACCCTGACAACATATCTAAGTAAATCTTTACGCTTGGGGGCTGTGGCCATTACCGCCTCTTTAGTCTTCGGTCAAATTTCATGCGCACCAATTGTTTCCAATGTTGGCTATGTATTCGATGAGGAAACCCTTAATCAGGTCACCGTCGGATCTTCCAACAAGGAAATGGTTCGCAGCATAATGGGGTCGCCCTCAACCATCGCTCCTGTAGATGGCGCAGCCTACTATTATATTGCGAGCCGCATTGAAACCAACGCATACAAAAAGCCTGAAATAACTGATCGAAAGATTGTTGTTATCTATTTTGACGATAATGATATTGTCAATGATATTGGCGGTTACGGACTTGAGGATGGCAACATTGTCGCCTTTGTAGAACGTGTAACCGCAACCAGAGGTAAGGAGTTGAGCCTTCTTGCCCAACTGTTTGGCAACCTCGGACGCTTTAATTCTGGCAACCCAAACGCACTTCCCAGTAATTAATAAAATAATCTATTCATAAAAAACCCCGACATCTTTAAGATGCCGGGGTTAATTTTTGTTACTTTCAAACTCTAGTGAGCCAGAACAGCCAGCAGCAAGAGTGCCACAATATTGGTAATCTTAATCATCGGGTTAACCGCGGGGCCAGCAGTATCCTTATAAGGATCACCAACAGTATCACCGGTCACAGCCGCCTTATGAGCTTCAGAACCCTTACCGCCGTGATTACCGTCCTCAATATACTTTTTGGCGTTATCCCATGCACCGCCACCGGCAGTCATAGAAAGAGCCACAAAGAGACCTGTAACAATCACGCCAAGTAGCATCGCACCCAGCGCAGAGAATGCCGCACCACGGTCAGCAATTTGCTCAACGACAAAGTAAACCACGATTGGCGAAAGAACCGGCAGCAATGAAGGTACAATCATTTCCTTAATCGCTGAACGTGTCAGCAAGTCAACCGCAGATGTATAATCCGGCTTTTCTTCACCGGTCATAATGCCAGGCTTTTCACGGAACTGGCGGCGAACTTCTTCAACAATTGCACCCCCGGCACGGCCAACGGCCATCATGCCCATTGCGCCAAACAAATATGGCAACAGACCACCAATAAAGAGTCCGGCAACCACATAGGGGTTTGAAAGTGAGAAGTCGACTGTCACATCAGCGAAGTAAGAGAACCTCTCAGGGTTAGCAGAGAAGTACTTTAAATCTTCTGTATATGCCGCGAACAGCACCAATGCACCCAAACCAGCAGAGCCAATAGCGTAACCTTTTGTAACAGCTTTGGTGGTGTTACCGACAGCATCGAGGGCATCTGTTGTAGTGCGCACGTCTTCAGGCAGTTCGGCCATTTCTGCAATACCACCGGCATTGTCAGTGACAGGGCCAAATGCGTCGAGCGCAACAACCATTCCGGCAAGTGCCAGCATTGTTGAAACGGCAATCGCAATACCAAACAAACCGGCAAGGCTGTAAGTCGCAATGATACCTGCAACAATAACCAATGCAGGTAAAGCCGTTGCTTCCATAGAAACAGCCAGACCCTGAATGACATTTGTACCGTGTCCGGTGACTGAAGCCGCCGCAACTGATTTAACCGGACGATAATTAACACCGGTATAATATTCAGTAATCCAGATAATCAGACCTGTAATCACAAGACCAAGAACACCACAAATATAGAGATCCATGCCTGAGAAGCCTGAGTCTTCAATTTCACCAAGCCCAATATAATTGTCGGTGACAAAATACAGCGCAACCAAAGAGAGAACCGCTGACGCGATAAAGCCTTTATACAAAGCACCCATGATAGAGTTATTGCTACCAAGGCGGACAAAGAATGTGCCGATAATGGAGGTAACAATGCATGTCGCCCCAATTGCAAGCGGGTAAACCATCAGCGCTAACTCATTAAAGAAAATAGAAGCCAGAACCATCGTTGCCACAATCGTAACAGCATAGGTTTCAAACAAGTCAGCAGCCATACCCGCACAGTCACCAACATTGTCACCGACATTATCAGCGATAGTTGCCGGGTTTCTGGGGTCATCCTCCGGGATACCCGCTTCTACCTTACCAACCAGATCGCCACCAACATCAGCACCCTTGGTGAAAATACCACCACCCAATCTGGCAAAGATTGAGATAAGCGAAGCACCAAATCCAAGCGCAACCAGCGCATCAATGACCTGACGGTCAGAAGGGTCAAGACCCATGAATTGTGTCAGCACAACAAAGTAAACAGCAACAGACAACAGCGCCAGACCCGCAACCAGCATACCTGTAACAGCACCTGACTGGAAAGCAATCGACAGACCAGCGCCTAAGCTTTCGCTGGCAGCCTGGGTGGTCCGCACATTGGCACGCACGGATACAAGCATGCCGATATAGCCAGCAACACCTGAGAGGGCTGCCCCGACAACAAAGCCAATAGCGACTTTAGGGCCGAGCAACCAGCCCACCAGAACTGCGATAATAATGCCAACAATGGCAATAGTTGTGTATTGACGGTTCAGGTAAGCAGCAGCACCCTGCTGAATGGCGAATGCGATTTCTTGCATTCTTTCATTACCGGCATCTGCGGCCATAATGCTTCTAATCGCATATACGCCGTAAAGTATTGCCAGAACCCCTGCTCCAATAATAAGCATCATATCTGTGCTCATGGGTATCATCCTCATTTCATTTATTTGTGGGAATTAAAATATCCCGTTAAAGTTTCAGGAAAATCGCAAATTCCGTTGCAAAAGGCAACAGGCTAAAGGAAAAAGGTGTTGTTATTTTTTTATGCCAAAATGGGAAAAACCTGATTTTAACACTGAGGATGTCTCGGTAGGTAAAATTTTAAGTGTTGCGCCATTTGAATCCTGCAAAACCAATTCACTTCTATTAATAATGTGTCCAATTTTAGTCAGTTGGATGCTCTGGTCTGCCGCGAATTGTTTCAATTTGCCATGATTTTCAGATGGCGCAGTAAAAGCTAACTGATAATCATCCCCACCATTAAGTTGCGTCATTAAATCCTCATAAGCAGGGTCAGCAAAGGGTATTGCCGTCATATCAATCTGCATACCGCAAACAGATGCATCACAAACATGCCACAAATCGGCAAGGAGGCCATCAGAAACATCCACAGCCGCAGACATATAGGGTGCTGCAGCCAAGGCAAAATCTAAAGGTGGTTGCGGGTGTTCAAATAAGTCTCTGCAGGGAGATAATCGTCCGGCTTTAGCATCTTCAAGGCCAATAAATCCATGACCAATCGTTCCCGTGACAAAAATATCATCCCCTATTTTAGCACCAGCACGTTGTATCATGCCCCCTGTCGCAACCTCACCCATGAGTGTGAGACTGAACATGGCCTTATCAGGCGCCGCAACTGTATCACCGCCCAGCAATTGAATATGATAAGTGCTTAATGCCACCTCGACTTGTTGAGCGAAAGCCGCAATCCAATCTTCAGAAACATTTTTATGCGGTGCAAAATTCAGCAAACAAGCTTTTGGTGTCGCGCCTTTTGCAGCCAAATCCGAAATATTTACGCCGAAAAGCTTGGCAGCAATTTTGTCCGGTTGTGTATCGGGGAGATAATGAACACCTTCAATTATAGTGTCAGTGGTCAGCACCAGTTCATGTCCAACTGTCGGTGAATAAAGTGCGGCATCATCCTGCAAGCCCAACGCGCCACTGTCTTTGGCGAGGGGAGCAAAGTAATCTCGTATCAGATCAAACTCGTTTTTCTGAGACATAATTTTTCAAGATCTGGAAGTATTTGCAATTTTTTCAAAAATCGCATTTGCCATCCCCGCTTCAGGCGCATTGAAATAAGCATTCGCCATGGAGGTATATTCGGCAATACAGACTTTTACCGGAATATCTTTGCAAAACATTAACTCAAAAGTTCCTGCACGCATAATTGCACGCAAAGTAATATCTAAACGCTTAAGCACCCAACCTTCACGCAATAAATCATTAATGGCTTTATCAATATGACGTTGTTCATCAATCACACCCCGCAAAAGAGCTTCGAAATGGTCGCGATCTGCGTCCGGAAAGGTAACATTCCCCTCTTCGGTCTCAATCGGGAAGGCAAGTCGATAGGTATTGAACTCCTCAATAACTTTTTCAAGCGGTGCTTCGGCAATATCCATTTGATATAAGGCTTGTACAGCCATAAGCCGCGCGGCTTCTCTTCCGCTATAAGCAGTTGAGGTGACGCTCATTTGTCACCTTTCAAATCTTCGCGAATGGTCAAAAGGGTGAGCGCAGCCAACGCAGCTCCACCGCCTTTATTTTTGTCATTCTTATCACAACGCGCCCAAGCTTGCGCCTCATTTTCAACAGTTTGAATTCCATTACCGATAGCCAGGCTGTGTTGAATGCCAATATCCATCAACCCTCTGGCACTTTCGGCACAGACTGTATCATAATGCGTTGTTTCACCCCTAATGACGACACCAAGCGCGACAAAAGCATCATATTGACCGGTATCCATCGCAAATCTAATAGCTGGAGGAATTTCGAGAACACCTGGCACAGCTATGCGCTCATAGGTGTGTCCGGCGGCGTCAATCTCCGCAACGGCCCCGTCAACAAGAGCATCAGTAAGTGCCTCATAAAATCGCGCTTCAACAATAAGGATTTTCTTTTTGGTCAAAATTAGTCCTTTTCCCCAAATACTGGGCGCTGTCCGACAACTTCAATATCATACCCCTCAAGTCCCACGATCATGCGAGGCGTATCGGACAATAACTCAATTTCCTTCAAATTTAAATTGAGTAGAATTTGCGCGCCAATACCATACTCCCTCAGGCGAAGCGGCTCTTTTGAATTTTCTGGCGGGTGCATGGCGTCTGAGAAAGGAGTTGGCGATGTGTTTCTAATCAGCACAACAACGCCTCTTTCTTCTTCGGCAATCAACTCAAGCGAGCGCTGCAAAATTCGTCCTCTATTTGCTGCGTTTCCAACTTTCTGACCAAATAAATCGAGCAGGATATTTTCTGCATGCATTCGAACCAGAACGGGCGCGTCTGTTGAAATATCGCCTTTAATCAACGCAATATGCTCTTCATTTTCGATAATATTTTTGAAAACAACCGCTTTAAAATCAATATCACCCAGCAATTTGACGTCTTCTTCAAAAATACGTTCAACCAGCGTGTCATGGCGGCGGCGATAGGCAATCAAATCCGAGATTGTGCCAAGCTTGAGGCCGTGGAGTTGGGCAAACTGTACCAAATCCGGCAAGCGCGCCATGCTACCGTCATCATTCATAATTTCACAAATCACCCCAGCCGGATAAAGCCCAGCGAGGCGCGCAATATCAACTGCCGCTTCAGTATGTCCGGCACGCACAAGCACACCACCTGGTTTCGAAACGAGAGGAAACACATGCCCCGGCGATACAATGTCGGTGGCATTTTTCGTTGGGTCAATGGCAACCGATACTGTATGGGCGCGGTCATGCGCTGAAATACCTGTCGAGATACCCTCGCGCGCTTCGATTGAAACGGTAAAGGCAGTCTGATGACGTGACTGGTTTTGCGACGACATAAGCGACAATTCAAGTTGCTGTGAACGTTCTTCTGTTAAGGCTAGGCAAATTAGCCCGCGACCATACTTTGCCATAAAATTAATTGTCTCAGGTGTTACCATTTGCGCTGGCACAACAAGGTCTCCCTCATTCTCGCGGTCTTCCGCATCGACGAGAACAATCATCTTGCCGTTACGCACATCCTCAATGATTTCTTCAGTTGTGGAGAGATATTGTCCAAATTCTGACATATCGCTTTCCTTTTTCTCTTCTGGGTGATCATACACCCATTCGCAGATTAATCGTTTACTTCTTTTAATCTGGCAACATATCTAGCCAGCACATCGATCTCTATATTAATTAAATCGCCGGATTTCGATTGTCCCCATGTTGTTACCGCTTGGGTATGAGGAATCATATTGACCCCGAAATTATTTCCGCGCACTTCGTTTACTGTTAAAGATGTCCCGTCCAGAGTAACAGAACCTTTAGAAGCGATAAACATGGCAAGCGCTTCCGGTGCAGCAAAAACAAATCGCAAACTGTCACCATCAGGCTCAATCGATTTAATTTCTGCAATACCATCAACATGACCAGACACAATATGCCCGCCAAGCTCGTCACCCATTTTTAACGCTCGTTCAAGATTGAGCTTCGTTCCCACCGCCCAGTTCTTGGCTGTTGTAACATTCAGTGTCTCTGCCGACGCTTCCACTGCAAATCGTGGTGACGGGTTTTGCATTTTCTCAATCACAGTCAGACAAACACCTGAACAAGCAATCGAGGCGCCGATATCAATGCTTTGGGTATCATAGGAAGTTTCTATGACATATCGTGTATCCCCCATATGAGTGACCTCGATTATTGTGCCGACATCTGAGATTATTCCGGTAAACATGAATGCCCTTCCAATTCGATACTCTACTTAAACCACTTTTACTCAATATTGCGGTTTTACCCTACGGTAGAAAAACACACTATCTTGTGTATCTTTAGCCTCTACATCATTAGTTATATCGGTCGGCCAAATTTCAACCCGCACTTGTGAATACTTCGTTTGTGCAGACATATTTTCAATACCCATTAATTGCAAATCACTTTGCTCAGGCGGCCATGACGTATCTTCCAACCCAGAAGGGGTCTGGAAATGAACAATCTCATCTACGCAGTCTTCCGCCAAAAATGCCCGAGCAAGTCGCGGCCCACCTTCCAGCAAAACACGAGTAACCCCCCTTTCGCCAAGCGCCTTCAGCATATTCAGAGGAGAGTTATCATTCAGGAGTATCAAATCTTTATGGCCTGACAATATATAATCACCTTGCAGGGTTTTTTGGCTGGTCGCTACAGCCGGCGACGGACTTTGCGACACCAAACCCGGCAAACGACAACTCAGTGATGGGTTATCAGCCTCCAGCGTGCCACGGCCCACCAGAATCACATCATGTTCTGCTCGCATGAGATGCATTCGCCGCAGGGCTAATGTGCCGGTTAGCTGGCTGGCATGACCGGGAGGAGTTCGCATCATACCATTTTGGTCGGTAGCAATTTTTAGCGTCACCATTGGGCGTTTGAGATTTTGTAAGGTCAAAAACCCCGTATTTAACTCTGCTGCGAGAGTGGTTATTTCATCCTCATAAAGCATGACGACAATGCCCGCTGATTCAAGCATTTCAATACCACGACCTGCTACACGTGCATCCGTATCTTTTAATGCAATATGCACCTCAATGACCCCTGCCTGAATGAGAGCCTCTGCGCACGGACCAGTCTGCCCCTGATGCGCACATGGCTCAAGCGTTACATAAACCTTAGCGCCTCTGGCTTCAGTACCGGCCTGCAATAAAGCTTCAGTTTCAGCATGGGGTCTGCCGCCAGGTTGCGTCCAACCTCTGCCAATAATTTTTCCTTGCTTGGCAATCACACAGCCGACAGCTGGATTAGGCGCAACGCGACCTAAGCCCCTTCGCCCAAGATGCAGGGCGAGTAACATAAAGTCTCTATCTGTTTTTGTAAGTGAATGCGAGAGCGGGGGCTTATCAGTCATTAGCTCACCCTGTTTGGTAGCTGCCTTTGATGGGCAGAACTATTCTTCGAACCCTTCAACAACAGGCATATCACCGAGAAACTCCTCAAAGTCTTTAGCTTCTCTGAAGTCACGGTAAACAGATGCAAATCTGACAAAAGCAACCTGATCAAGAACAGAAAGACCTTCCATAACCATTTCTCCGATTGTATTGGCAGGAATCTCTCCCTCGCCAAGGTTTTCCAATCGGCGCACAATGCCACTTACCATACGCTCGACGCGCTCCTGCTCAACAGGCCTTTTACGCAGAGCGATTTGCACTGAGCGCATAAGCTTATCCCTGTCAAAAGGAACTTTACGACCTGTGTTTTTGACAATCGTTAGCTCCCGGAGTTGGATACGTTCAAAAGTTGTGAAACGCCCGCCACAATCTGCGCAATGGCGGCGACGGCGGATGACTGCATTGTCTTCCGTGGGGCGGCTATCCTTAACCTGTGTCTCATTATTATTGCAATAAGGACAACGCATTTGCCTGCTTCTCGAACTTAATAGATTGGAAAATTACCACAGAGTTCGGTGACTTGGGCCCTGACCTTAGCCTCGGCTTCCGGGGCTTCATCCGCACCTGACTGCGCAACGGCATCAAGCACCTCAGCAATCAAATCACCAACTTGCCGGAATTCATTAATCCCAAAACCGCGCGTCGTTGCTGCTGGTGTGCCGAGACGGATGCCAGATGTAATCATTGGCTTTTCAGGATCAAACGGCACCCCGTTCTTGTTACAAGTAATCGAAGCCCGCTCAAGCGCTATTTCGGCGACTTTGCCGGTTAGCCCTTTTGGACGCAAATCAACCAGCACAAGGTGATTGTCTGTTCCACCAGAAACAATATCAAAACCATGTCCTTTAAGCGTATCTGCCAATGCGCGCGCATTATTGACGACCTGTTGGATATAGAGTTTGAAATCTGGTTGTAAAGCTTCTCCAAAAGCAACGGCTTTGGCGGCAATTACATGCATCAACGGACCGCCCTGAATACCGGGGAAAATAGCGGAGTTAAACTTTTTACCCAAATCCGGATCATTTGACAGGATGAGGCCGCCTCTTGGCCCACGCAAGGTTTTGTGCGTTGTTGTCGTAACAGCATGCGCGTGTGGGATAGGGCTAGGATGTGCACCTCCTGCAACCAAACCGGAGATATGCGCCATATCAACCAAAAGATAAGCACCATGCTTTTCGGCAATTTCTCGGAAACGGGCAAAATCAATCACACGCGGATACGCAGAGCCACCAGCAATAATCAATTGCGGCTTATGTTCGGCAGCCAATGCCTCAACTTCATCATAATCAATCAAATGATCGTCGCGCTTCACACCATATTGCACAGCATTGAACCATTTGCCGGACTGGTTTGGGGCAGCGCCATGTGTCAAGTGACCACCGGCCGCCAGGCTCATTCCCAAAATGGTGTCACCTGGCTTAATAAGTGCCTGCATGACTGCCTGATTGGCCTGAGAGCCGGAATTTGGCTGAACATTGGCGTAGGCGCAGTCGTAAAGTTTACACACCCGTTCAATTGCCAAATCTTCGGCAATATCGACAAACTCGCAACCACCATAATAACGCCGACCAGAATACCCTTCGGCATATTTATTTGTCATAATTGAGCCTTGGGCCTCTAGAACTGCCTTAGAAACAATGTTTTCAGAAGCAATGAGTTCAATCTGATTCTTCTGGCGAGACATCTCTTCATCGATTGACTTTGCAAGTGCAGGATCAGCCTCGCTAAGAGAACGGTTGAAAAAATCATTATTTTCAAATGTTTGAATGGTGTTTTCTGATGCAGACATGGGCATTTTTCTCAAAACTATTTATAATTAATTCGTCAAGACTATGTAGCACATTAACCAGTGAATTTAAACAAGTGGCTAACACAAGCGCGATTGTAAACCAAATATTTGATATAAATTATTACAAGTGACCGACTTGCAAGTATATATATAGTTCATGGTAGATTTTGACAGTTTGAAAATTGCCGCAGGTGTGATTTTTATCATGATGAGCGGTGTCTGGATTGCTTCCCTGTTTCTCAAAGATGTCAGTATTGTTGACAGTTTTTGGGGATTTGGCTTTGGCGCAATTGCCTTGACCTTATTTTTGGCAAATCCTGGCGGTCAGGCACAGACAATTTTAACTTTCTTGGTCGGTCTGTGGTCACTCCGTCTGGGGCTACACCTATTTATCAGATGGTCCGCTGAAGCTGAGGAAGACCACCGTTATCAGAAAATGCGGCGCAATAATCCTGGTTTCTGGTGGCGCAGTCTTTACATTGTTTTTGGCCTTCAGGGTGTGCTGATGTGGGTTATAGCGCTTCCAGTTCAAATTGCACTGAGTGTGCCAGCTGTTTCTGCAAACCTCTGGATATATCCTGCGGCGCTGATTTCTGTCTCTGGCTTACTTATTGAAACATTTGCCGACCTACAATTAACGGCTTTTAGAAAAAACTCTGACAATAAAGGGAAAGTTCTCAACACCGGACTTTGGTCTCTCTCGCGGCATCCGAATTATTTTGGTGACGCTTTGTTCTGGTGGGGAATATGGTGCGTCTGTCTCACAATCACTTTAAAGACGCTTTTTGTAATTTTCGCTCCCGCTCTCATGACTTTTTTAATAGTAAAAATATCGGGTGCAGATCTACTCGAAAAAAGCCTTGTAAAAAACCGTCCCGAATATAAGGACTATATGGCGCAGACAAATCGTTTTATCCCAAAGCTGTTTTAGACCATAGTGGCATTAAATTAGAGTTTATACGCACTTTGAAATAATAACTTTTTATGGTGATATAATATCTCAAAACGGGGGAAAATAATGCTTAAAAACACTTATCCAACACTTCAGTTTGATCTTGGGGAAGAAGTGGAAATGATGCGCACATCAGTTCGCAATTTTGTCGATGACAAAGTTGCACCGCGCGCTTCTGAAATTGACAGCACAGATATTTTCCCAAGGGATTTATGGCCGTTAATGGGTGAATTGGGCTTATTTGGTGTCACCGTATCTGAAGATCATGGCGGATCGAATTTGGGCTATATGGCTCAAGCAATCATTGTGGAAGAGCTTTGTCGTGGGTCAGCCTCTGTTGGCCTATCTTATGGCTCACATGCAAATTTATGCGTCAACCAAATCAACCGTTGGGCAAGTGAGGAACAGAAAGAAAAATATCTGCCAAAATTATTGAGCGGTGAACATCTCGGCGCACTGGCGATGAGTGAAGCCGGGTCAGGTTCCGACGTTGTATCCATGAAACTGAAAGCTGAGAAAAAAGGCGACAAATATATTCTAAATGGCACAAAATTTTGGATTACAAATGGCCCAACAGCAGATGTACTTGTTGTTTATGCCAAAACTGAGCCGGATGCAGGTTCACACGGAATCACAACTTTCCTAATTGAAAAAGATTTCCCTGGCTTTTCTTGCGCACAAAAACTCGACAAGCTTGGTCATCGTGGGTCTGACACTGGTGAACTTGTGTTCGAAGATTGCGAAGTGCCTGAAGAAAACGTCATGGGCCCCCTAAATGGCGGTGTCGGCGTTCTGATGAGTGGTCTCGATTACGAACGCGCTGTTCTTGCCGCTTGGCCACTAGGAATAATGCAGGCCTGTATCGACACGGTCATACCCTATGTGCATCAAAGAGAGCAATTTGGCAAACCCATTGGTACTTTTCAGTTGGTGCAAGCCAAACTCGCCGATATGTACACAAAAATAAGTGCGACACGCGCATATATATACGCCGTCAATCAAGCCTGTGACCGCGATGAAACAACCCGTAAAGACGCTGCTGCCGCTATTTTATTCGCTGCTGAAAACGCAACACAATGTGCCCTTGATGCGATTCAACTCATGGGAGGCAATGGCTATATTAATGACAACCCTGTCGGACGTTTTTTACGCGATGCTAAACTGGCTGAGATAGGTGCAGGCACCTCTGAAATCCGGCGGATGCTTATTGGACGTGAGTTGTTCAGTGAAACAGCTTAATTGCATTAGAGCCCATTGAATGTCTAAAGCCCAATTTCCATCCATCAGAATGAGGCGTATCCGCCAGACAGATTGGGTGCGCCGCATGGTCGCCGAAACAAGACTTTCAGTCGATGATTTAATTTGGCCGATTTTCATACGGGATGGCGAAAATGAACGCGAGCCTGTTACCGCTATGCCGGGTGTTGATCGCTTGAGTATTGATCTCGCGGTGGAAGCTGCCAAAAAAGCTGTAGATTTGGGCATCCCCTGCATGGCTTTATTCCCCAACACACATCCGGATAAAAAGACTGCAGATGGCAATGAAGCCTGCAATCCAGAAAATCTGGTTTGTCGTGCGACGCAGGCGATTAAATCCGCCCTGCCGGATATAGGGATATTATGTGATGTTGCCCTCGACCCTTATACCGATCATGGGCATGACGGTCTGCTGGAAGACAACACCATCTTAAATGACGAAACTGTTGAGATACTTACCCAGCAAGCTCTCAACCAGGTTGAAGCCGGATGCGATATCATCGCACCTTCCGACATGATGGATGGACGCATTGGTGTTATTCGCGATGCACTCGAATTTGCCGGACATACTGATACACTCATCATGGCATATGCTGCAAAATATGCCTCAGCTTTTTATGGCCCTTTCCGCGACGCCGTCGGTTCGGGTGACCGCCTTAAAGGGGATAAGAAAACCTATCAGATGAATCCCGCAAATTCAGATGAAGCCATACGTGAGATCGCCCTCGATATCGCCGAGGGGGCAGATATGGTTATGGTTAAACCCGGCATGCCTTACCTCGATATTGTTCGGCGGGTTAAAGATAATTTTCATATTCCCACTTTTGCCTATCAGGTTTCGGGAGAGTACAGCATGATCTCCAATGCGGCCGAGCAAGGTTTGATTGACCGGCAATCCGCGATTTTCGAAAGCCTGCTTGGCTTCAAACGCGCCGGGGCTGATGGCATCCTTACTTATTTTGCGATTGAGGTAGCAGAAATTCTGAACAGCTAGAATTGCCACCGCATCCCCCCATTCACCCCCCACTGGGTGTCTGCTGTTGCATCGTGGTAATGATTAAAGCGAAGCTTCATATCCATAAACCAATAATTTTTGCTGATAGCAATCTAAAACTCACTATGGTCTGAACTTCACGTGCTTCAGAAGTAACTGGAATCACATGACGATCAAATAAATTGAAATAGAGCTAATATCAACAAATTTATATGACTTAAATTTTTGGTAATGATTTTATTTTTTGGAATTTGTTCTGACGACTTCAATTAAACTTGACGTATCCCAGCGTTCACCGCCAAGAGCTTGAACTTCTTTATAAAATCCGTCCACAAGACGCGTAACTGGCAATGCCGCACCATTTCTGTCTGCCTCCTCAAAACAGATAGTGAGGTCTTTTCGCATCCAATTAACAGCAAATCCAAAATCAAACTCCCCTGCAATCATGGTCTTGTATCTATTCTCCATTTGCCAGGATTGCGCTGCCCCTTTTGAGATAACCTCAATGACGTCTTCAGCATTTAATCCGGCATGCTGAGCAAAATTGATAGCTTCAGATAAACCTTGAACAAGACCTGCAATAGCAATCTGATTGACCATTTTAGTCTTCTGCCCCGCACCGCTGGGTCCCATCAATTTGTGCATTTTCGCATAGCAATCAATCACAGGGGCGATTGTGTTATAGGCTTCTAACGCACCACCAATCATGATTGTGAGAACGCCATTAATGGCGCCTGCTTCTCCACCAGAGACCGGCGCATCCAAAAAATAAATATCTTTGGTTTCCGCCTTGGTCGCACATTGGACCGCAAGTTCCGCAGAGGTTGTGGTGTGATCGACAAATATAGACCCAGCTTTCATGGTCGAGAATGCACCCTCATCACCTATAGTAACCGCCTGTACATCTTCATCATTACCTACACAGGCAAATACAATATCTGCTTCAGACGCAGCAATGGCAGGCGTCTCACAAACAGTTCCACCATTGTTGGCGACATGCTGCTCGGCCTTCTTAAGCGTACGATTGTAAACATTGACCTCATAGCCGGCCTTTGATAAGTGGCTTGCCATGGGTCCACCCATAACACCAAGTCCAATAAAAGCTGTTTTCATGGCGCACTCCCTTAAATAAGATAGCTGTATGGGAAAATTGACGAGATTTCAATTCGCTAGTGGGCAAATATCGAGAGAGAAATAATAAATGTCAGAAATTGCCTCAGTGCATGATGCAGCAGAAACCGGCATATATATGTGGTTGACCTTTGGTGTCATTATATTTGCCATGATTTCCTATGCCATGGAACGGATTTCTCTCGAAATAACTTCTTTGCTTATATTGATTGTTCTGCTGGTTATTTTTCAACTGCCGCATTTATGGCAATTACTTGGCGGGCCGGAAGCAAATATTTTACTCACGCCGACAGAATTACTTGCGGGTTTCGGAAATCCTGCACTTATTTCAGTAATGGCACTTCTCGTCATGGGACAAGGGTTATTCCAGTCAGGTGCGCTAGAGGGAATTACAGAGAAATTAAGCAATCTCGCAAATAAATCTCCTCTTCTTGCGGTAGGGTTAATTCTGATACTGGCTATGATAACCAGTGCATTTTTGAACAACACACCTGTTGTTCTCATGACTATTCCAATATTGGCAACGATTGCAACCAAAGCAGGTATCACAGCACCTCGGCTTATGATGTCTCTGAGTTTCATCTGTATTTTAGGTGGTATGACAACGCTCATCGGGTCATCAACCAACCTGTTGGTGGCAGGTGTCATAGAGGATACCGGCGTCCTCCATATCGACTTTTTCTCTATCACAGTGCCCGGGGCTGTGCTGGCAGGAGTCGGTGCACTTTACGTCATTTTTGTCATGCCTTATCTGCTCAAATCCGTTGCTGGTAATAATGACGAGGAAAGAGAAGAGCAAACCTCTGGCAAACAATACATATTGGAAATGCGGTTGAAGGCAGGGGACAAGCTGGTTGGCGCCCAGCCGGTGGCAGGCTTTTTCCCTGAACTCACGGGCCTCACATTACGCATGGTAGAGAGATATGGCGAAACGTTCCTCCCCCCCTTTGAAGACTTTACGCTCAATGTCGGCGATACCCTCGTCATGGCCGCCACAAGACCCGAATTGACAGATGCGCTTTCCGACCAGGGACACCCGCTCTCCTCTTTAGCAGAAGAACATGCTGAGGGCGTGAAGCCTGGCAACATCAACCAACCGACATTGGCAGAAGTTGTTGTCGCACCAGGTTCGCGGATGAATGGACGAAGTATTTACCAGACAGGATTTCATTTTGAAACTGGATGTAAGGTGCTTGGTATTCAACGGCGCAGTCGGATGTTGAGGCAAAACCTCAGGGACATCCGTCTTGAAGCCGGTGACGTTCTTCTTGTTTTAGGCTCATCAAAGCAAATTCAAGGTCTGCGCTCCAATCGTGATGTTTTACTCCTCGAATGGTCAGCTTCTAACCTACCCAATTTTGCTTACGCAAAACGCTCTCTAACGATATTTGGTCTTACCGTGTTGCTTGCTGCGCTGAATATTCTACCAATTGTTGTTGCTGCTATTTTCGGCTCTATTTGTATGATTCTTGGCGGCGCACTGAATATTAGACAAGCCTCTCGTAGTATTGATCTTAGAATTTTTTTAATCATCGGCGCTTCGTTAGCCATGTCTCGTGCTATGGAAACTACTGGTGGTGTCGCGTTTCTTTCCAGTAATTTCATTGAGGTGTTTGACGGGGCCCAGCCTGCTGTCATGATTTCAGCATTTTTCCTGCTCTGCGCCATCACAACAAATATCTTAAGCAATAATGCCACAGCAGTTTTATTTGCACCCATAGCTTTGGGGCTGGCATCAAGTCTATCTATGGCGCCTGAACCATTTATATTTGCCGTTATTTTCGCTGCGAATTGTTCCTTTGCCACACCAATATCATATCAGACGAATTTGCTGGTTATGACGCCAGGGGGCTATCAGTTCAAAGATTTTATGCGCGCCGGTATTCCGTTAATTTTCATAATCTGGATTACCTACTCGCTGTTTGCACCATGGTATTTTGGTTTATATTAATAATTGATCAACAGTGAATAACCATAATGTGTAACTCTATAGACGTGAATGTTTTGACATGAATGATTTAAGCGGGCCAAGGTTACCTACCTTCTATCTGACTGCACCTTCGCCATGCCCTTATTTGCCCGGCAAGCTGGAAAGAAAGATGTTCACATATCTTTCCGGTCTGGCAGCCGAGGATTTAAATGATGCCCTCACGCATGCAGGTTTTAGACGAAGTCAGAACATTGCCTATCGTCCAGCTTGTGAGGATTGTAACGCCTGTATTTCTGTGCGGGTCGCTGTTAATGATTTTAACCTCTCCAAATCATTCAAACGGGTTTTAAAGATTAATTCGGATTTAAGTGCCGCACGTCATGCGCCAGAATCTCGACGGACACAATTCGATCTACTCCGGAAATATCTGGATGAGCGTCACAATGATGGTGGAATGGCAAACATGAATAGCCTTGAATTTATATCCATGATTGAAGAAACCCCAGTAGACAGCCATGTTGTTGAATATCAAGAAGATGAAAAACTGATTGCTTGTGTGCTTATGGATCGGCTTTCGGACGGCTATTCCATGGTCTATTCATTTTATGAACCTGACCAAAAAAACCGCAGCCTCGGCACGTTCATGATTTTGGACCAAATCCAACGTACCAAAGAGGCGGGACTTGATTATCTCTATCTGGGTTACTGGATTTCCGGGTGCCGAAAAATGTTATATAAAGAACGCTTCCAACCTCTTGAGCAGTTGACAAAAGATGGCTGGCAACCTTTTATCGGTTCAACTTTTTAAGCTGGGTGATTAAAACCCTTACTAATCCGTCAAGGAGAAAATTATGAGTGAAAAAGTCAATCGTCGTAAATTGCTTGTTGGTGCAGGTTCAGCTGGTCTTGTTGCGTCCTCTGGTGTTGCCCCTGCTTATGCTCAGGGCAAACGTCGCCTCAAAATGGTGACCACTTGGCCTAAAAACTTTCCTGGTGTCGGCACAGCGGCAGAAAGTATCGCCAAGCGTGTCGAGATTATGTCCGAAGGAGAACTTAAAATTAAGGTTTTCGCGGCCGGTGAAATTGTTGGTGCTTTTGAAGCGCTAGATGCTGTCTCTACCGGATCAGCTGATTTATATCACGGGGCTGACTATTACTGGCAAGGCAAAGACCCTGCTTATAATTTCTTCACAACATGGCCTATGGGCATGACAGCGACTGAATTTTACTCATGGATAGACTTTGGTGGCGGTCAAGCTTTTTGGGATGAACTCGCAACAAAGTTTAAAGTTAAGCCTTTTATATGCGGCGATACCGGCACACAATCGGGGGGGTGGTTTACTAAAAAAATTGAAACGCTTGATGACCTAAAAGGTCTGCGCATGCGTATGCCAGGCCTTGGTGGTGAAGTTATCAGGCGGCTAGGCGCCTTACCTGTCGTTCTGTCAGGTGGAGAAATTTTCCAAAGTCTGCAATCAGGTGCGATTGACGCCACAGAATGGATTGGCCCTTGGAATGATCAGGCATTCGGCTTTTACCAAATTGCAAAATATTTTTACGCCCCCGGCTTTCATGAACCAAATGCAGCACTCACCCTCGGCATTAATCTTGATGTATGGGAAAGTTTAAAACCTACTCATCAGGAGCATATTCGCGTTGCCTGTCAGGCTGAAACCCAGCGCGTGAGAACCCAATATTTCTATAATAATGCAGTGGCATTTGAGACACTCATAAAAAAACACGGGGTAGAGGTAAATAACTTTTCTCCAGAAATTATGGAAGCTGTCAAAAAAATATCTGTCGAGGTCTTAAACGAATTGTCACAAACGAGCGCACTCGCCGGACGCATTTACAAAAGCGTGCAGGAGCACAGCGCATTGTTCAACAAGTGGTCATTGCATGCCGATGAAGGCTATATGCAGATGCGAAGAGACGGATAAGCATGGGTTTCTTGCGCCGTTTATCTGGTTTTATTGATGGGTTAAATAGGCAAATTTTATCTATCGTATCATGGTTATGTTTGTTCATGGTGCTTGTACAGTTTTTTGTCGTCGTCATGCGCTACGTTTTTGGCACAGGCTCCATTCAATTTCAGGAAATCATCCTTTATATGCACGGCATACTATTCTTGGTCGCTGCAGGGGGGACATTGCTCGCAGACGACCATGTGCGTGTGGACATTATCTATAACAACCTCAGCCCCCGCAAACAGGCGATGATTGAATTTATTGGGTGTCTTTTATTTCTCCTGCCCTTTTGTGGGCTAATACTTTACACCTCCTGGAATTATGTCGGGCAATCTTGGCAAATTATGGAAGGCTCCCGCGAACCAGGTGGCCTGCAAGGAGTCTATTTACTGAAAAGCTTTATTCCTCTTTTTGCTTTCTTACTTGGTCTACAAGGCATATCCCAATCCATTAAAGCCTTAGTTTTTTTAAACAATATTTCTGAAAATAAGGAGGCCCCCGAATGGAAGTGATGGCTCTCAGCATGTTCGCGGCTTCTTGCCTAATGCTGCTCACCGGCTATCCGGTTGCCTTTACGCTGGGTGGGGTTTCCTTTCTTTTTGGTTTATTGGGTCTGTTTACTGGTCATTTTGACTTTGCCTTTTTAATTGCATTACCTCAGCGCATTTTTGGCGTCATGACGAATGAAGTTCTGGTCGCCGTGCCGCTTTTTATATTCATGGGCACAATGCTTGAACGCTCTAAAATCGCCGAGGAACTATTAGAAAATATGGGCCGTCTGTTTGGCACAATGCGCGGCGGTTTAGGTATTTCCGTGGTTATTGTCGGGGCGTTATTGGCTGCGTCCACCGGCATTGTAGGGGCAACTGTCGTCACGATGGGCATGTTATCTCTTCCAACAATGTTGAAGCGTGGTTATAACCCCGAGCTTGCCGCCGGGACGATAAGCGCCGCTGGCACTCTTGGTCAGATTATCCCCCCTTCCATTGTTCTTATTCTGCTCGGTGATGTTGTCGCCAATGCCTATCAAAAGGCGCAGGTCGAAATGGGGATATTCGCCCCCGAAACGGTTTCCGTGGGCGAGCTTTTTGCAGGTGCGCTTATTCCAGGTCTTATGCTGGTCGGTCTTTATATCCTCTATCAAATCTTCTGGGCTATTTTTAAACCCGAAAGCTCCCCTGCTGTGTTGGACGATGATGAAGCAGTCAGCCTAGGACAAATTATAAAATCTCTTCTGCCGCCAATAGTGCTAATCTTCGCTGTATTAGGCTCAATATTAGTTGGTGTTGCCACCCCAACCGAAGCCGCTGCTGTGGGCGCAATCGGCACGATTTTGCTTGCAGGCGAACAAATTATGAAGGGTTCTAAACGCGCACGGTTGGCGGCTTTGGCAATTTTTTCTTTGTTCGTGATGGCGCAAAATTTTGACCTGCGAACCGGCGTCGACGTCATCACCTTCACAAACATGTTGGCAATAAGCGTATCCTTTATCTTTTGCGGCGTGATCATTCTTGGGCTTGGCACAAGCCTTCAGCATTGCTGGCGACAAGGCATTTTAAGTGAAGTCATGCAGACGACAACACGCGTTACGTCGATGGTTTTTGTCATCCTAATCGGCGCAGCTTTGTTTAGCCTCGTTTTTCGCGGTCTTGAAGGAGATGAGATGGTGCATGAGTTTCTCATCAATCTGCCGGGCGGTGAAATGGCAGTTTTGGCGAGTGTAATGCTCATTATGTTTCTACTTGGCTTTTTCCTCGACTTCATCGAAATCACTTTTGTAGTCGTACCAATTGTGGCGCCAGTTTTGCTGGTGATGGGTTTTGATCCTGTTTGGTTAGGCGTAATGATGGCCATCAACCTTCAGACATCATTCCTGACGCCGCCTTTCGGCTTTGCTTTGTTTTATCTGCGCGGGGTCGCACCGGATAGCTTAAAAACGTCACAGATTTACCGTGGTGTTATTCCGTTTGTGATTATTCAGATTTTGATGCTGTTTGTATTGGTCCTGTATCCAGAAATCTCGACATGGCTGCCTGACAAGCTATTTAACAAATATTAATTTTTAAAGTTTATTTTTGAAAGCAGGCCCCATCAGTCCATCTGAAGGAAACCCTTTAGGGCGGATGCGCCCAGCTTGCGCACGTGTTCCTTGCCAATCTGCCAAATCTTCAAATACGCGGCTACGACCGGCTCTGTCTGACACAATCAGTCCTTCATCAGCCTTAAAACTGCGCACATCTGCCAAACCACCTACATTGTATTTTTGCAATCTAACGCCTTTGCCGCGCCCCATTTCTGGCAAGTCAGCAAGCGGGAAAATGAGCAATTTTCTGTTTTCTCCTAATACCGCAATACTGTCGCCAGTTGCTGGGACACAACAGATTGCTTCATCCTCAACGCTAACATTTAAAATTTGCTTTCCAGCACGACGGGTGCTGTATAATTCACTTTCAGCAACAACAAACCCATTACCTGTGCGCGATGCCACCAAAAGCTTACGGGCTTCATCATAGACAAATATCTCAACAACCTCATTGCCCGCTTCCAAATCAATCATCAGGCTTAACGGTTCGCCATTCCCGCGCCCACCCGGCAATTTGCTGACCTGAAGCACATAGGCGCGACCATTAGTGGCGAATAATACCAGCTTGTCTGTTGTTTGCGCATGAAGGACAAACTTTCCCTGATCGCCGGTTTTGTATTTTATATCTTTACCGTTTTCGGCATGCCCCTTCATGGATCTGATCCAGCCTTTTTGTGACAGAATAATCGTGACCGGCTCTTTTTCGACTAGGATTTCCGGCAAGACATCCATCTCGGGCATCGCCTCGCCAAATGTACTTCTACGCTTTCCTAAATCTGTTTTTGGCCCATATTTTTTCTTCAATTCGCGAATGTCTGTCGCAATCGACTTCCACTGCATGTCGTCAGATTTCAATAAAGCCTTCAACCCTTTGCGCTCGGCTACCAATTCTTTGTGTTCGGTGCGGATGGTTTGCTCTTCAAGTTTGCGTAACGCCCGCAGTCGCATATTCAAAATCGCTTCAGCTTGTACATCTGAGAGGTCAAAAGTTTTCATCAGATGCGTTTTCGGCTCATCTTCTTCGCGAATAATACGGATGACCTCATCAAGATTGAGATAGGCAATCAGATAACCGTCCAGAATTTCAAGCCGTGCTTCGATTTTATCAAGGCGAAAACGGCTTTTTCGCACCAAAACTTCTTTCCTGTGATCAAGCCATTCAAGTAGCAAATCGCGTAAGCCCATGACACAAGGAACACCCTTGGCATTCAATACATTCAAATTCATAGCAAAACGAATTTCCAAATCACTTTGTTTGAACAACACGCCCATAAGCTGATCAGGATTAATATTTTTAGAGCGCGGCACGAGTACCAGCCGGACATCTTCAGCACTTTCGTCACGAATATCATCCAGCAAGGTGAGACTTCTATCTTGAATTTGCTCAGCAATTTTTTCTATCAGCCTGGCTTTTTGTACCTGATAGGGAATTTCTGTGACTACAATCTGCCACATACCCCGGCCGAGAGTTTCAACTTGATAACGCGCTTGCAGTCTGACCGAACCACGGCCCGTGGCATAAATTTCTTTCAGATTTTCCGGTGGTTCAACAATCACCCCACCGGTTGGAAAATCCGGCCCTTTTACACAATCCATTAAGGTATCAATACGCGCATTTCTCGCTTTCACTAAATGTAATGCGGCATCACATAATTCACCAATATTATGCGGTGGAATATTTGTCGCCATGCCAACCGCAATCCCTGATGAGCCATTTGCCAGCAAATTAGGGAAGGCAGCGGGGAGTACAATAGGTTCCTCCTCCTCTCCATCATAAGTGTCGCGGAAATCAACCGTATCATTATTAAGATCTTGCAGGAGAAGCTCGGCAATTTCTGTCATTCGCGCTTCAGTATACCGCATCGCGGCGGCACTATCGCCGTCGATGTTACCGAAATTACCCTGCCCGTCTACCAGCGGATAGCGGACTGCAAAGTCCTGCGCCTGCCGTACCAGAGCATCATAAACAGCCTGATCGCCATGCGGGTGATAACGACCAATCACATCGCCGACCACACGCGCGCATTTTTTGAAACCCGATGCAGGGTCGAGTTTAAGCTGGCGCATCGCAAATAAAAGTCGCCTATGAACAGGTTTCAGACCGTCACGTGCATCCGGTAAGGCGCGATTTGTAATGGTGGAAAGAGCATAGGCAAGATAGCGGCTTTCCAAAGCATCTTGCAGTTTGACAGATTGCAACGGATCCTGGCCTGGCGTATCAAGTTTCGTCATGCTTTTCCTATAGCAAGATTCGCCTGGCTCTTATCTTAGAAATCCGTAAAATCATCCAACATGTGAAGCAATCGTTCCCGACTTTCAGGCATGTTTTCTTCTAGTTGATGCAACAGCCGCACGGTTAAAAAATGACCGGTTATTGACAGACCATTTTTGACATCTTCCAAGCTGACAGCAGCAGTGGAATCTCGGAAGAATTGTGGCATGGGAAATAGCTTATCCAGATAAGGCTCCGCCGCTTCTGCCGAAACAGCACGCCCCGAACGCGGTGAAATATGTGTCAAATTAATGTTTGATCCATTCGCTGCACAACTCTCCAAATCAAGCCCAAAGCCCGTTTCCTCTAATAAGGCAAGTTCAAACCTTACCAGCAAGGGCAGCCAGACATCTAAATCCTCCAGATTATCCAGCAAAGTGCAAGTCGTGTCGTATAAACGGGGATAGCCGTTACGCTCCGGCAAAAAACGCAAAAGAGCGCAAACAGATGTCAGAGCAGCAAGAGTTTCGGGATGCGCCATTGCCCCAGCAACACGCGCTGTCGTTGCCTCAACAGTGAAAACACCCAAATGCTCAGAAAGTCGAGCTTTCCATTCTGCCTGCACACTATTGCCGGGTTGAAGAACTGGACAAAGTCGTCGCCCAGTGCCACCGCGTACAAGCCCCGCGCAGCGACCAAATTCTCTTGTAAACACCTCGATAATAACCGAGGTTTCGCCATGTCGGCGCGAAGATAAAACAACTCCCTCAGCGTTCCATTGCATTGACGGCTCCTGCATAATCTATGCCCATCATCCTGTAACGCTCTGGATCATCTATCCAGTTGTCCCGCACTTTCACAAACAGAAACAGATGAACCTTGTGGCCAAATATATCTTCCATTTCAAGTCGCGCCTGAGACCCGATTTCACGGATGGATTGACCTCGCTTACCCAGCACAATCGCCTTCTGACTGTCGCGACGGACGAAAATCACCTGCTCAAGCCTTACACTGCCGTCTTTTTGCCGCTTCCAGCTCTCTGTCTCTACAGTCAGCGCATAAGGAAGTTCCTGATGGAGTCGCAAAAATAATTTCTCTCGCGTTACTTCAGCTGCCAAGAATAAAGACGGTACATCGGCAGCCATGTCTTCAGAATAATGCCAAGGCCCTTCTGGCACCAACTGAGCGAGATAGCTCTTTAACTCTTCAAGACCTGTCTCTTTCAGCGCAGAAACCATGAATGTATCAGCAAAGTTTGCAGCCTCATTAAGCTGTTGAGTTAATTCCAAAAGCTTTTCACGCTTCACCGCATCAACCTTGTTCAAAACTAAAATGACCGGTTTGGATGTATTCTTGACACCCGCCAGAACAAGCTCAGTTTCAGCAGGTAAAGCACAACTGGCATCAAGAACGACAAGAACCGCATCCGCTTCTTCCGCGCCACTCCATGCTTCTTGAACCATGGCTTTATCAAGTTTTTTTACGCCTGAAAATATTCCAGGCGTATCGACCAGAACCACTTGAGACTGTTCATGCATCATAACTGCACGCAATCGCGCCCGTGTGGTCTGGGCTTTATGGGTAACGATGGCAACTTTCTGACCGACTAGCGCGTTTGACAGTGTCGACTTGCCAGCATTGGGGGGGCCAATTACGGCGATAAACCCAAAGCGATTTTCTGTCATGATGTCTCCACAATGCCCGTCAATAATTTTTCTAGAAGACTTCGCGCCGCTTCTATTTCAGCTTTCTTTTTGGATCCTGCCTTAGCCGATAGCCGTAAGCCATTATCAAGGCTAACCTCAACCGTAATAATCGGCGCATGGTCAGGCCCTGTCTTGTCAATCAACTTATAACTTGGCGCACCTAAACCCTCACGGCTGGCATATTCTTGCAAGTCAGACTTCGGATTTGTCGGCACATTCGTCATATCATCTAGCATGGGTGTCCACGCTTTAAGAATAAATGAGGAAGCAACCTCTAATCCACCATCCAGATAAAGCGCAGCAATAATGGCTTCACACAGATTCGCCATTACATTATCGCTCAGCATAATATTCTCATTATGTTCATCGCGGATAAGCGGCGCGGCCATATTATATTGTTGTGCAATTTGAGAACAGCTATGACGACTAACCAATACCCCTAGTCTTTTTGCAAGCTCGCCTTCATCCGCTTCAGGATATTTAGTCATCAATGCTTCGGAGATCACCAGCCCCAGCACCCGATCACCCAGAAACTCAAGGCGTTCATTACTACGACCTGCCATGCTGGAATGGTGCAGGGCTTCATCAAGCAAGGTTGGATTAAGGAAATCATGCGCAAGTTTTTTTATGAGCGCGTCTTTGGCTTTATTATGTCCGACGTTTTCAGGTGTCACTCAACGGCCTCAAAAATGCGGACCCATCGAATATTGACCGGCCATTCCCAGACCCTCCAAAAAACCCCTAGATGATTGACTGAGAAAAATTTCACCTCGGCACGACCAACAATATTCTCATACGGCACAAATCCAACGGCACGCGAAAAGCGACTATCCATAGAATTGTCCCGATTATCACCCATCACAAAATAATAACCTTGCGGAACATTAAAAATTGCCGTGTTGTCGCCGCGACCATTTTCCACCAAATCAAGCGTCCGGTAACGAACACCATTGGGAAGGGTTTCAACATATTGTGTAATCTTCAGATCTTCCCCGTCGGCTTGGGGGGACACAAAATCCTCAATCTTCTCGCGCGCAACGGCACTCCCATTGAGATAAAGCTGTCCATTCTGTACTTGTATTGTATCCCCGGGCAGGCCAACGACGCGCTTGATATAATCGGTACGGTTGTCACGCGGTAGTTTAAAAACAATGACATCACCTCGCGTTACATCTTGACCCATTATGCGATCAGAAAAAAGGGGCGGGGAAAAAGGCAAACTATGTTTTGAGTAGCCATAGCTATATTTTGAAACAAATAAGTAATCACCAATTAACAGTGTCGGCAACATTGACCCGGAAGGGATGCTAAAAGGTTGAAACAAAAGCGAACGGAACAATATCGCGATAATCAGCGCCTGAAGCGCAATCCAGATATTGTCAGAAAAATTTTGCTTAAAATCTTCCTTATCTTTGGCGGGGTTTAGATTATCTTCAGACATATTCATCTTACCCCGAATTAATGTGATGCCTGTGCGGCAGAAAGAATAACAAACGCCATCGCATAATCACCCTCATCAGATAGACTGATATGAACTTCTGGTGTCATGCCTGCCGGGGTCATCTCATGAAGTCTTGCTTCAGCTTCACCTGAAAGTTTCAATATTGGCCGCCCGTTTAATTCATTCTCCACAAGGATATCCTTAAAACCTACAGCCCGAGGGTTATTCTCTGCAGACGCATTTTCTTCTTTTTCGACGTTCTGCATGTTTTTGAGACCACTCAAGCCCCGTATCCCAACACCTAAAGCCTTGGCGCAAGCTTCCTTCGCAGCGAATCTTTTAGCATAAGCGGCCGCAGGCGATTGCTGCGCCCGCGCGCGGGTTTGTTCAATCTCTGCAAAAACACGGTTCTCAAAGCGATCCTCGTATTTTTCCAAGGATTGCGTGATACGTCGAATATCTGTCAAATCACTACCAATACCCAAAATCATGCTTACAACTCCACTGATTTGAGTTCAGGAGAGACTAGAGGCGACCTATCCGCCGCATCAATCAAGCAACGCATTTTACGGATAACATTTTCAAGCCCTTCAAAAATAGCCTCACCAATCATGAAATGCCCGATATTTAATTCACGCATACCTTCGATTGCCGCTACCGGCTGAACCGTTTCAAAACACAAACCATGACCGGCATGAACTTCAAGACCAGCCTGATGCGCCATAGCCGCTGAAGCGATCAAACGTTCAAGCTCAGATACTTTTTTTGTCTCATGACCTGCAGTATGTGCTTCGCAATAAGACCCTGTGTGTAACTCGACAACAGCTGCACCCAATGCCTTTGACACCGCTACCTGCACAGGATCAGGGTCAATGAATAACGATACGCGACACCCGGCATTTGCAAGTTTGTCTACAATGGGCGCAAGCACCTTATGCTCCGCCGCAACATCCAGCCCACCTTCAGTGGTCACTTCCTGGCGTTTTTCCGGCACAATACAAACTGCATGTGGTTTGTGACGCAGGGCAATATTCAGCATTTCTTCCGTAGCCGCCATTTCCAAATTAAGCGGTAAATTAATTTCAGTGGATAGCCGTTCAATATCTGCATCAGAGATATGACGCCTGTCTTCTCTTAGATGTGCAGTGATACCATCCGCTCCGGCTTCCGCAGCAAGCACGGCAGCTCTTACTGGATCAGGATGCTCACCACCACGCGCATTGCGAATGGTCGCAACGTGATCAATATTCACGCCTAATCTTACATTAAATTTCGCATTATCTGTCATTTGACTGCTCATGACTATTCATCGTGGTTCGGTTTAATTCCAAGGGCGTTTCATAATACAACAGACTCCCTAAAGTCTCATAGCATGTCTCTTATCACTTCAGAGACTGGAATTAACGTTTTTTTTCTTAACTGCACGTTCTGCCTTTTTCGTTTTGTATAAATTTATCAAAATATTAGAGGGTATATAGGTCAAAACAGTGATTAAAACACCCACAGGGAAGGCTCCAATAGTCATTGGGACAATAATTGGACCGAATATCTCAAGCGGCGACATAAATATATTCTCCAGCGAAATCTCCGGAAACGCATTATCGTCAAATCCCCGCCCCAGCAAAAAATTGCCCGTATTAAATGTAGATAACCAGATAAAAGGAAAAGTGAACGGATTGCCAACCCATGTGCCGATAGCCGAAGCAAGAATATTACCCCCGAAAAACCACGCGAGTAATGCCGCCGTCGCAAAATGAGTTCCCATAAATGGAGAGGCCGATACACCCGCGCCAATAGCAAGCCCAAGAGCGATACTGTGAACATCTCCTTTTAAACGCAACAATCTATGCAAAACATATTGTGACGCTCGATACCACCCTGCCCGAGGCCAAATCCACTCACGAAACTGACTTAAACTGTCTAGCGGCCGCCGTCTCTTGAACATTATTTCCCCAATGACCGACTGCCGGGCTTAATGGCTTTTACGGATTTTAAATCTGCAGGCACGTTTTTGGGCTGAAAAGTTTCAATTTCCAAATCGGCAAGTGAAAGGAGTTTAACGCCGATTTTTGCCTTACCACCTGAACGGTTGATAAGGCATGTCGCACCAACAACCGAACCGCCATGCTCCCTAATCGCTGATATGGCCTCCTTAGATGAAAGCCCGGTGGTAACGATGTCTTCCACCATCAAAACTCTGGGCTTTCGCCCTTGAATTGTCTCAAGCTCAAAACCACGACGAAAAGTGAATTTGCCATTTTCGCGCTCAAGGAACATTGCTGGCACACCTAATTGCCGTCCCATTTCATAGCCGACAATCACGCCACCCATAGCGGGAGAAACTACATAATCAATCTCTTTATTAATTTCTTGTTTAACTTTACCTGCCAGTGCTTTGCATAGCCGTGCTGCGCGCTTTGCGTCCATTAACACGCGGGCACATTGAAGATAATTCCGGCTATGTAGGCCTGAAGAAAGAATGAAATGCCCATCAAGCAGCGCGCCCCAGTCTCGAAACAGTTTTAATACAGCTTCAGATTTCATTTAACGCTCTCTCATCGGTGTAATGGGGTTACTTGACTAAGCTACAACTCTTTTAACGCGATTCACGAGGCGGCTTCCCCTTAATGCAGAAATTATTTCTTTAACATGATTTAAATCGCGTACCTCCAAATCCATTTCAAGCAAGCAGAAATCTTCATCACGTTGGTTCATGGATAAGTTAGAAATATTCGCACCAAATTCACCAATTGTTCGGGAAATAATCGCAAGTGCGCCAATCTTATTTGCTACGGTTAGCGAGAGGCGCGTATCATACATGCGACCATGACTGGCTTCATCATCCCACTTCAACGGCAACCATCTATCCAGTTCAGCCTCATAATCTTGGAGCAGGGGTGAAGATATTGGATATACCATCACCCCTTCACCGGGAGTCATAATACCGACAATACGATCACCAGGCAGGGGGAAGGTTTCAGGCGCAAATTTTATTGCTGAGAATGAGTCACCACCAATAACAGGGGCATTTTTATTGCCGTCACTGCCCACTTTCGACGTAATGGCATTTAGCGCAGTCACAAGCATTCCAGGTGATTTCTGGTCAGGATATACTTTCCTGAAAACCTCGGTACCTGACACCTGCCCTGCGCCGACCATAGCGTAAAGATCATCCAGAGTTTCACATTCAAACGGCACTAGTGCGCGTTCAAGGTGATTATCGTCATTACTTTTCTTTTCCGCCTGAAACACACTCGCGATGATTTCCCGCCCAGTCTTGATATGTGCCAGATGCTCATTCTCGCGTAGATGATGACGAATAGCTGCACGCGCTTTACCAGTCACCACAATGCTTTCCCAATTTGCCGAAGGCAATTGCCCTTCAGCACGGATAATCTCAACTTCATCACCATTACGCAGAACAGTTCTAATGGGCGTGATATTCCCATTCACTCGTGCGCCCGCACAGCTATTACCAACTTCGGTGTGAACCGCATAAGCAAAGTCAAGCGGTGTCGCGCCTTTCGGCAGGGCGATAATTCTCCCTTTAGGGGTAAAACAAAAAACCTGATCATGGAAAAGTTCCATTTTGGTATCTTCGAGAAATTCCTCTGCGGTGTTAGCAATTTTCAGCTGGTCGACAAGTTCCTGAAGCCATTTAAACGGCTTGATATCTTCAAAAACTTTTCTTCGATCGTCATCGCTGTCCTTGTAAAGCCAGTGGGCGGCGACACCATTTTGAGCAATTGTGTGCATTTCAGACGTACGAATTTGAATTTCAACGCGCTGCCGGTTTGGGCCGATAATCGTGGTATGAAGTGATCGATAATTATTTGTCTTAGGCACTGAAATATAATCTTTAAAGCGCCCCGGAACAAATTGCCATTTCCTGTGAACGGCGCCGAGTGCTCGGTAACAGTCAGCCTCCGTATCGACAATAACGCGGAAACCAAAAATATCTGAGAGTTGCTCAAGAGAGATAGATTTATTTTCCATTTTTCGCCAAATTGAAAATGGGCTCTTTTCACGGCCTTCCACAGCGGCGTCAACATCTTCCTCAGTGAGCAGATTTTTTAAATCATAAGCGATACTGTCCAACATGTCGCTGCGCTCGGCTTTAAGCGCTGCCAGTTTCTCGGAAATCAAGTTATAGCCTTGCGGCTTTAACATTTTAAAGGAGAGGTCCTCCAGTTCCTCACGAAAGGATTGAATGCCCATTCGCCCTGCCAGCGGCGCGTATATCTCTAATGTCTCCTGCGCGATGCGCTGTTTGCGCGAAGGGTCCTGAATATAATGCAATGTCCGCATATTGTGCAGACGGTCAGCCAGCTTAACAATCAGGACACGAATATCATTCGCAGTCGACACCAATAATTTACGGAAATTTTCTGCTTGTTTATTTTGATCGGCAGTAAGCTCAAGCTTAGAAAGTTTGGTAACGCCATCAACTAATTGCGCGACTTCCTCACCAAAAAGCTTTTGCAACTCCTCATAAGTTGCATCCGTATCCTCAAGCGTATCATGAAGGAGACCCGTGACAATGGTTGGCTCGTCTAACTTTAATTCTGTTAATATACCGGCCACTTCGACAGGGTGTGAAAAATAGGGATCACCAGACGCGCGCTTCTGGTCACCATGTTTCTTAACGGTAAACACATAGGCCTGATTAAGAAGGGTTTCATCAAGATTGCTGAGATAACCTGAGACTTTGTCAACAAGCTCAAATTGACGCATCATTGTGGCACCCTCCTAAAATAGCGTTTAGGAGTCTCAGTAATCGTTACCCTTGTCATGATTGGAACTACTGCTGGATCCTTTAGAGGCCGTTTGCTCCATTTCTTGGAGGGCAGCAAGAATGTCTTCTTCAGCCATTGGAGGGGCAGAGACCTCTTGTAAGGCTTCTTCACCCGCCTCAACATCTGTCTCAACTGTTTCAGCTGGAGCGAGTTGAGGAGCCATAACTTGCATGTCAGCTTCCGGCTCATCAACATCCACCTGACGTTGCATGGATGAAACCAATTGCTCGCGCAAATCATCTGGTTCAAGTTTTTCGTCGGCTATTTCACGAAGGGCGACGACTGGGTTTTTATCATTATCACGCTCTACAAGAATTTCTGAGCCAGCAGACATGCCCCGGGCGCGGTGAGCAGAAAACAGAACCAATTCAAAACGATTGGGAATTTTGTCAACACAGTCTTCAACGGTAACACGTGCCATACTTAAACTCCTGAAATAATTAGCTTGTATTGATTAATCATATAAAACAGATTTCAACTAATGAAACATGATTTTTGATAATTAACAAATCGATTGCAGTGTAGTTACTTCTATTTTGGTCATTTCGCAAGAAAAAACACCTATAACTTCACTATTTTAAGCCGTTCTGTGATACCAAGGCTATTCCAAAGAACACCAATTGACTTGCCAGTTTTAGGGTCGCGCCATTCAGGTGCAACATCCATAAGTGGCCTCAGCACAAACCCACGCTTAGTTAGCTCAGGATGAGGAAGATTTAAACGACCCTGCATTTGATGCCCGTGCCAATCCAGCATATCTAGATCAAGCGTACGCGCGCCCCACTTAACACTTCTTTGTCGCCCGAATTGACTTTCAATAAGCTGAAGTCTATCCAAAAGACCGTGAGGCATCAGAACACTGCTAACCCGCACGACTAAGTTTACATAATCACCCTGGCCAGGCGGGCCGACAGGAGGTGTATTATAAAATTCTGAACAGGCAAGAATGTTCATCCCATTTGCTTGCAAGACAGTCAGGCTTTCCTTAACGGTTTCAATCGGCGTGCCCATCCTGCCTGATAGATTGGAACCAATGCCCACAAGTATCATCTGACTTTCCAAATTTGCTGACCGTTTATGGCCTGATAAACAAATATCGCTTACATCTTATCAAGCACAAAGACAAATCATAAAGCGGTAGAGCGCTGTTTCAAAACCTCCACCAGCCTGCTAAAAAGCTTTATGAATAATTCATCCGACTCAAATGCAGAGGCAAAAAAAAATTGCCAGCTATGCCCTCGCCTTGTGGACTATCGACACGCTAATCGAACAGAGCATCCCGACTGGTTTAATGGCGCTGTTCCCTCTTTCGGGCAAGAGAATGCCGAAGTTCTAATCGTCGGCCTCGCCCCTGGTGTGACCGGCGCCAACCGCACAGGGCGCCCTTTCACCGGCGATTGGGCTGGTGATTTACTCTACGCCACTCTTGCGAAATTCAATCTTTCCAAAGGTCAATATGATCGGCGTACGGATGATGGCCTGAGACTCAAAAAAGTGATGATTACAAACGCTGTCCGTTGTGTACCACCACAAAACAAACCGACACCTGCAGAGATAAAAACATGCCGTCCTTTTCTTACCGCCAGACTAAATACCCTGCCACATTTAAAGGTCATTCTAGCATTGGGTAAAATCGCGCATGACAGCACCATTGCAGCATTAGGTTTGCGTTTAAAGGATTACCCTTTCGGGCATGCAAATAGGCATGATATCCCGGTTGATGAGACCATGACCCGCCCACCCGTCATATTCGATAGCTATCACTGCTCACGTTATAACACGAATACCCGCAGGCTAACGCCTGAGATGTTTGAGAATGTGTTCGAAAAAATCTGCGCAGAACTGAACTAACCGAAGAAGACCTTATTTGATCTGATGCTCATGATAAGCATCAAGAATTTTGGCCACGATGTCATCGGTAGCATTACGCGGTTCATAATCCCAGCTTTCAAGTTTTCCTTCAAAGGGCTTAACATAATCCCGCGCCAGCAAATGCTCATAAAAACGGTTAAAGCGCCGCGAGTGACCGCGCAAAAAGTAAACCTGAACCGGCACACCCGGGAAGCACGCCTCGCCAATCATGTTCACACTATCACCTGTAACAATAAGATGGTCAGCAATACCTAAGATCGCTTTATAGGGGTTGTCTCCCTTGCCATGCCATAAATAGTAATCATGGTCAGCAAGTGTCTTTCTCAGAATATTCACATAATCTTCGCGGGATCTGCTGGACAAACTGATAATTAATCGATGCCCCTGTTGAGCCAACATCAAAAGATTGGATGCTAAATTTTGCATTTCTAGTTTATCAAAATCGTAATACTTGTTTGGCCCACCAATCAAAATTCCAACTATTTTGCCATCAACTATTGAAGGACTAAGCCTCTTCTGCCAGCTTGCGACTTCACTTTTTAAACTCTCATGAGTTAACCCATGCGGCCCCAAAATTGTTGTCATGACATTATCGCCTGTAACTTCGTCATGTGCAGGTGCCCAGACAAAATCAAACACTTTTGGATTAATAATTGGGTTTTGCAAAAAGACCGTAAAACATTTCCCCGCAGAACGACGCTTTAGATAGCGTGCAGCTGGAACAGCACGACGACCACACGCAATAACCATATCCGGGAATGGTGGTTTAAATCTTTTATCTCCAACAAAACCTAATTCTGCTATTTTATAGGGCGCAACAGCGCTCCATGGAAAAGACAGATTGGCGTGGAAATAAGACACGTCTTGGCTTAAGGCTCTGGATATTGCCTCAAGTTGAATGTCACTACCTTTACTCCCGTTAGAAATACCCCAAATTTTCATATTCATTCTACCATTTGAAATATTAGCCTCTTTCGCGCATCAATCTTGCTTTATCGCGTTGCCAGTCTCGGCGTTTTTCATTGTCGCGTTTATCGGCTTTTTTTCGCCCTGTTCCCAATCCAATCAAAAGCTTGGCAATGCCATAATCATTGAAATAAAGTTTTAAAGGTACAACTGTTGCACCAGCACGTTGCACAGCTGCCGCTAATTTGCTGATTTCGCGGCGATGCAAGAGAAGTTTTCTAGGCTGAGTAGCCTTATGATTAAACCTATTACCTGCGTGATATTCAGGTATGTCAGCATTAATCAGATGCGCTTCGGCCTGATCGAGTTGAACATAGGCATGGGCAAGATTTGCTTTGCCTAGACGCAGACTTTTGACCTCGGTGCCTCGTAGAACAAGACCTGCCTCAAATGTATCCTCAATCTGATAATCATATCGCGCACGCCTGTTTTCAGAAATAACACCTGAAATGCCGTCAGCCTTTTTCTTGCGTCCGCCATTTTTTGCAGACATCACAGCCCCCGTTATGCCAATCCAGCATGAATAAGAGCCTGCCGAACCGCTTTTTTTGTCGGCTCGGTCACAGGCACAAGAGGTAAACGCAATTCCTCAGAACATAAACCGAGCTCTGCGGCTGCAAATTTTACAGGCGCAGGGCTAGCCTCCAGAAACAACGCATGGTGGAGAGGAATTAGACGATCCTGAATCTCAAGTGCTTTTGGCATATCACCAGCAAGACACGCGGACTGAAATTCAGCGCATAGGGCTGGGGCCACATTGGCGGTCACAGAAATACACCCAACACCGCCGTGAGCATTAAACCCAAGTGCCGTGCCATCTTCCCCAGAAAGCTGGATAAATTCCTCACCACAAGCCTGTCTTTGCAAGCTGACCCTATTCAGGTCACCGGTTGCATCTTTTACACCGGCAATATTTTGTAACTTTGACAAGCTTGCCATGGTCTCAACACTCATATCGATAACCGACCGACCAGGAATATTGTAGATAAAAATGGGAAGGCTGTCGACAGCATCATTTATTGCTGAGAAATGAGCAGTTAGTCCGGCCTGTGTCGGCTTATTATAATAAGGTGTGACAACCAGTGCAGCATCAGCGCCAGCTTTTTCAGCATGGCAAGTGAAAGCCAGTGCCTCAGCAGTCGAGTTCGAGCCTGTACCAGCTATTATAGGCACGCGCCCAGCAGCCGTTTCAATCACAATCTCAATAACTTGCAGATGTTCCTCATGACTTAAAGTTGGCGACTCTCCAGTGGTACCGCAAGGCACTAAACCATGCGTGCCGGAAGAAATTTGATGTTCCACCAGCTTAACAAGTGTCTCAACGTCAATTTTGCCATCTTGGAACGGCGTAATCAAAGCGACGTTGGAACCATTAAATTTAGCGACCTTAGGGTCTGAACTCATCATGTCTGACATTATATTGTGACTCATTAAGGCTATATATTACCGAGTATTTGTTGACGCGCACCCTAAGTCAAATTGCTTTTTTCTTCAAGCATACCGGTATGAAAGACTAATTACCAAACGATTGTCTGTTACTTCCTGCTCAGTTATTAGTCCAACTGCTATGTAGTTTAAGGAGTCCTGCGAAGAAGTTCGCCGAGTAACTGAATGCACTCTCCTAATAAAGGGTTATGAATTATTAGCAAAGCGAATGTAAACATCCCGAAGTCACCCGCCGGAACTTGCAAAAGTAAAACAAATGCATGCAGCATGTATTTTTTAAAAATAATGGCATCAAGTTTCTTTTGGATCATCGAACTCGATACCGACCCTCTTGAGACGCTCAACTAATGGCATACCTAAACCAGTTGCACTGGTTAGAACACCACCATAGTTTTTGCCACCGGGTAGTTCGTTAGCATTTTGAATAAGACACATTGCGCTTTCAGCTAAAAGTTTTGAAGTAACTTTATAACCCGGGTCACCTTCTCCGCGTATTGAAGAGACAAGCCTTTTTCCTGTAGCAGTTTTCAAAATAAACTTACAATCAAACCAACCCTTATCTCTAATGTCTTTAGAAGGTCCATCACCGGGCTGCCTGAACATTGGGCGTAACAACTTACGCAGAGGAGAAAAAAGTATCCCTCCTATCATGGCCATGCCAAACATACCTTTTATTGCTTGCCACCATGAAGAGTGATAAGAATATTCATTATAAACAAAATTAGCTCCATAAGGCTCCTGCACAAGCTCTGATAAAGCGGCAGAGCGACGAACTACACGCGTGTTTACGCCAGCCATGATGAATGGGCTACCATAACCTTTAATTTCTGGCCTAGAAATTATACTGTATTTATCTTTACTATTTTTTTTCATTTCGGGTGTAAATGTACCGACTGGATTGAGCAAAAAAGGGTTCGTCATATCATCGATTTGAGCCACATCTGGCATAGAAAACATAGTCTCCAGCGTCCCGCCCGAAGCCTCACCTTTATAAGAATGGAAAGCCTCTATTTGGCTAATCTGAACTCCTGCTTTTTTAATGGCATAGAAACTTCCTAAGTCAGATGGAATTGAGTCAAAACCGCAAGATGGGATGATTCTAACACCCTTTTTACTTGCCGCCTCATGGTGTTTCTCAATGAGGCCTTTAATCCAAAAGTTCTCCCCAGTTATATCTACATAATGAGTGGAATTCTTCACACAAGCAGCTACTAAGTTTGAACCATATCGATGAAACGGGCCAGCAGTTGAAAGTACGACATATGACCTCGCGGTAAAAGCCTCTAAACCATCAACATCATCAGAATCTGCAACGATGACTTCAACATCAACACCAATTGATCTGACAAGTTTTTCAAGTTTTGAATAATTACGACCTGCTACAGCCCACTTAATTTGCCCAGAGCTTTTTGCCAGATATTCAGCACAAAGGGTGCCTGTAAATCCAGTAGCGCCATATAAAACAATATCTAAGTCTTTAGAGATGGTCACTTACCTTTTGCTGGGGGAATAAAGAGAGAAGATTTTTTATCAAAACTCCCTTTAATCCATCGATGAGTAAGGTTTGACCAGTAACTCATCCCTCCCTCATCTTCTGGTAATAGTTCAATTAGATTATTTTTACCTTTTTTGGGACGAGTACGATTTTTAGTAATCTCATAAAGTTCAAAAATTTTTTCATTTTCTAAATCGGGATGGTCTTCATCAATATCTTCAAAAAACTTCCGCATAGCCCCCAGCGCCATTAATGCTCTTTTTTGTGGAACGTTTTCAATTTTATCAACGACACCACCTGGCCACCAAAGAAAAACGTCAAAATGAGAAATAGAAGTTTTATAAGTCTGCTGCAGGTTTTTCGGGTTTGATTTTTTTACAGTATATTCCTTCCGATAACTTGGCACTTCAATTTGATTTAAGAATTCTATAGAAAAAATTACCTCTTCTAGCGCAATGGTAAGATCTTTTTTAAATACATTATGTTTTAATCCAGGATTTTCGCCGCGCACACCGGCAAATGGATCGAGGTGTTTATTGCGATCATATGTTAAGTCGGAACCTGGTATAAAAGGTTCAAAGTTATAGTTTTGAGCCGTTTCATTAAAACATTTGATAATATCTGGGTGAGTTAAATCAGGATCTAGAGGATTAATTTTTTTATAAAACGATTGCATTCCTACTAACGCGACACGCACCTCACGCTTAGGGACTTTGTATATTGAGGCTATTTTTTTTCCAGACCATTTAAAGTGGACATCAGCAAAGGATTTATCGTTTAGTTTTATATAACTCCAGTTAGGTGGCTCTTTACCAAGAAGTTTTGTCTTTGCTCTGAAACGTTCAAGTAATGAAGCACGTTCAATCTCAGGAGGCATTTTTCCATCCCATAAATCAATAGAAGACTGAATGTCTGCTAGTGCCTGTTGCTTATCAACTTCCATTGGAGAAAGTTTTTTTGCACTTTCTTCAGTAAATTTTTTATCACCCTTAATTCCACCAAATGGATCTAAATTTTTAGAGGACATAACCCAGCCTATAAAATTTATCTCTTAATTTATTGTTATTGGAGTATAACCAATCTCTGAAGTGAAACAACTTTAACCTTTATAATGATTTTCTATGGGGGGATTCCATTTATGGGATGATAATTTATGGCCGGTGATGAATTTCTCAAATCAATTGAAACCAATTTTAGCAATGCTGTTGCAGCATTAAATACAACTGATAACGAAGAAAGAATTAGTAGTGACCTAGCTAATCAAATTATGCTCGCAAATTCTACATATGTGGTTCGCTTTGGAGTAAGACTTCGAGATACGCTTACAACTTTTACTGGTTTCAGATCAGTTCACTCTGAGCATTTTGAACCAGTAAAAGGGGGAATCCGTTACGCGCCTGATGTTAATCAGCAAGAAGTAGAGGCTCTTGCAGCACTAATGAGTTATAAATGTGCCCTTGTAGAAGTGCCTTTTGGTGGATCTAAAGGGGGGCTAATAATTGATCCAAGAGACTGGACGTCGGCCGAATTAGAAAGAATCACTCGTCGTTTTACCCAAGAGCTTGCTAAACGAGACCTTATTCATCCATCACAAAATGTTCCAGCGCCAGATGTTGGAACTGGTGAACGTGAAATGGCTTGGATGGCAGACGAATACAAGCGGCTTAATCCCGCGGAGATTAATGCATGGGCTTGCGTTACTGGCAAGCCAGTTGCGAAAGGGGGTATTTCAGGAAGAGCAGAGGCCACAGGAAGAGGGGTGGTTTATGCTCTCCGTTCTTTCTTCGATTGTCCAGGGGATGTAACAAAGTCTGGACTGAAGCCAGGGCTAAAGGGAAAAAGAATAATAGTTCAGGGACTAGGCAATGTTGGGTATCATGCGGCAAAAATTCTTTCTGAAGAAGATGATGCACTAATCACTCATGTCATGGAGCGTGATGGAGCAGTAGTAGACGAAAGTGGAATAAATATTGAGACCCTGAGGTCTCATATATCTTCAACTGGAAGTGTTTTGGGTTACTCAGGTTACGTTGAAAGCGGTTTAGAGATGTTGGAGTCAGATGCTGACATTATTATTCCAGCTGCAATGGAACTTGTTATCACGGAGGAAAATGCAAAGAATATCAAGGCGCCACTTATAATTGAGGCAGCAAACGGACCAGTCTCAGCAAAAGCCGACACAATTCTTCGAGATCGAGGGGTAATAATTATTCCTGACCTTTATGCCAATGCTGGTGGTGTTACCGTAAGTTATTTTGAATGGATTAAAAACCTAAGTCGTATTCGCTTCGGCCGTATGCAGCGTCGAGCTGATGAAAGCAGATATGGCGCATTAATTGAAGGCATCGAGGGCATTACAGGTAAGTCGTTTCCTGATGAGCTTGCAAGTCGTGCAATTAACGGAGGTGCAGAGATTGATCTTGTTCGTTCTGGTCTAGAAGACACTATGAGAAGCACTTATGATGTAATAAGCGAAGTTTGGAATAGGGAAAAGTCTGCAATTGACCTCCGAACTGCAGCGATGATGGTTGCAGTTCAACGCATAGCCCAGGGCTATCAGTCAATTGGTATATAGGTAACCTCATCGCTACTTTCAGCTTAGTAATTGACCAAACCTCCCTGCTGTTCTATTTAGGAGTTCTGCGTAGAGAGGTGGCCGAGTGGCTGAAGGCGCTCCCCTGCTAAGGGAGTATGCGTTAATAGCGCATCGAGGGTAAACATCCCGAAGTCACCTGCCGAAACTTGCAAAAGTAGAATAAAGTCAGTTTCTTCTAAGTATGTTCAGCCTAATAAAGTTGTTGCCAAAAGGCTATCCCCAAAATGTTGCAGATCTTGATTATGTCTGTTTATCGATCTAACTGGACCCATATTGGACCCGAATATATTTAGCTAGCAGGGGGCACACATGGGCCACCCGGGGTAGCCCGTATATGTGCATATAAAGTCCAGAGTGATTTGTTATTTTTGTGGTTAATCGTCCCAAGTAGCTAACGGTTACGAGTACGCAGAGGACCAGTGGAGCGGATCCCAAGATCCGCGGAGGTGGGACGATGTTTCTATTAGTCATTAAACTTAAAACCATAATGTTTCAGAAGAACATTTCTTTTAGTACACTTCTCAAGATTATTTGCCTATATCTTTGAACAAAAATATAAAACTTTTAAAGAAGCAAAAACGTTAAACTAAAACTTATGAGAGTGTACAAATTTGAATCTTAACATTTAAAAATAACGTATTAAGAAAACTTTTTGTGCGGGGTGTTAATTATTTACAGCTTCTACGATTATTTGAAAAACTTCCCAACAAACCATTAAATCTTCTCGAAATGCTTCAGGTGAAGAAACCAGTAATCTGTTGTAGATAGCTTCGTTTGATCTGATTTCATAGTCTGAGACAACGCTACCTTCTTTTCTTGCCAGTAACAAAAAACCTGAACCCATCGATTGTGATAATTTATATAAAGGTTCTGATAATTTGTTCTCTGGCGCTAGTAACACCATATCAGATACTACTTTATTCAAAGCAGCACATCTTCCGTTAATAATTGTAAGAAGGGCACTATCATCAGTAGTTCTATCTTCAAGGCGTGAAAATATATTTCTGAGAGATCCTTCTGGGAAAGTGGTATAAGTTTTTTTGTTTTCTGTAGTAGAACATGCAACCAGAAATATAAGACCAATACTGAATATGAAAAATTTCTTTATCATTTTAATCCAACAAAAGAACTCACTGATTTGTATTCGAGATGACCAAATTTAAAAAAATGTAAATAACTCGAATACCTTAACCGCTAATTAGCTTTTTTTAAACAAATTAAATTATAAATCTGAGCCTTGTTAGCAGCGCCAGATATTAATCCTCTCTCAGCTTCTAACCGCTCTTTATGCAAATCTGATTGAACGTAAACTTGACCGCCTTCAGTTAAGCCATCTTCCATCAATCTTCTATATCGCTGTGCAGCTACTTGGAACTGCTTAATTTCTTTCATTAGAAGTTCGCAATCTACCTCCTCTGCAGTTGCAGGCAGTGAAAATAGAAATATCAATATTACAACTGAAAACTTAGAGAAGTTCTTTACAAGGATAAACATCTGCTAACTCATATAAAATAGCTAAGGTTGCGTTTTCTTTTCTATTACTTGGGTCTCTATTAACCGCTCTTTCCATCATTTCAATTGCTAGGTAATAGTCGTAAGCTGTCTCCTCAGGGGTGCAGATTTTTTTCCTATATTCCTTATCTTGAAAGTAAACCTCTGAGAATAAGATGCCATGCATCGTACCAATTATCCGATAAAATACATCACTCTTGTCTTTGTTTTCCAGCATGTAACCAACGGTTAATTCTTCAGCGAATTCCTCATCATTTTCTGCGTAACTATCAGATACAATCGAGAAAAGCAGGGCGATAGTTAGAAGAAGTGGTTTCATTCCTTTATATTCTCTCTTTTTTTATAAAATTTATCACATACTTTTTTGGAGAATTATTGCTTCTATTGTGTTAGGAGTCGGGCGGAATGCGTAACTTTCATATACCGTTACGTATACTATTTCTCCATTTATCTTATGGCGACTTAAGGGTGTAGCACCCGCTGCTCGAGTCATAAATAAACCGCAACGACCATAATAATATTCTACATCTGAAAAACTTTTAGAACCCGAATCTTTATCGATAAATTCGTGTAGGACATAATAAAGAATGTATCTATCTTCTATTAAAGTTGGCTCAAAACCAACACGGAAAGTGTCTCCTTCTTTTCCCTCCACCATTATTTCCCACTCTGCCCAAGCAGGCGTCGAGAAAAGCAATGCGATAATGAGGAGAAGTGGTTTCATTTATTTACCTTTGAGTCTTTGGAAGGGTTAATAATTGACTTCTTCCGCCTCTTCATCAGCAGCATAATCATGACCGCAATTTGGACAGCATCTAGAAAAGTCCATATCCTTTGGAGGCGGAGCAATTGTACTGAAGCTGTTCATTACATTTATGAAAAATAAGTGCGAACATTTTGAACAAATAATATCTTGGATAACGATAGTAGTCATAAGCTTATTCGTATAGACCTCGCTCGTTACATGACACTAAGGGAAATATTGAAATAAATGCGATGGTGAGGAGTAGTGGTTTCATTCCTTTATATTCTCTCTTTTTTTATAAAATTTATCACATACTTCTCTAAGAATGATTGCTTCTAATGATTTAGGTTTTGGGCGGAATAAGAGACTTTCATATATAGTAAGGTATCTTATCTCTCCATTTATCTTATGGTGACTTAAGGGTGTAGACCCTACTGCTTGAGTCGCAAATGAATGACAGTGACCTTTGTAATATAATACTTCTGAAAAACTTTTAGAACCTGTGTCTTTATCGATAAATTCGTATAAGACATAATAGAGTATGTTTCCGTTTTCATTTAAAGTTGGCTCATAACCAACATGGATAGTTTCTCCTTCTTTTCCCTCCAGCGTTATTTCCCACTCTGCCCAAGCAGGCGTCGAGAAAAGCAGTGCGATGGTAACGACGAGAGTTTTGAGGGTGTGTTTCATAATTTTAGATTAAGCACTTCACAATTAAAATTTTCAACTGAGGACTTTATGTCCTTTTTTTGAGACGCAACAGTGTATCTTAAGGTCAGAGCTGTTCTATTAATAAATAATGAAACTTTGAAACCATCAGTATTTGAACTGCGTAAGCACTCGTAGAAAAATGGCTCTATAGTTCTGCATCGAAATTCTTCGCCATTGAACGTTGCAGTCTTTGCAACATCATTTTCATAATCTAACTTCAGATTTTGTTTGATTGTTCCACTTTTGCAAATAAGTGCTTTAGTATTTGCCCAAATTGGTGTCGAGAATAGAAGTGCGATGATTATAAAAATTTTTAACAAATTTTATGCTCTATGCGATTATTAAATTTTAATTTCCGTATCGTATTTTATCCCAAAAAGTTGGTGCTTTTGAAATTTTACGACATTTTCTAAAGGCAGATGCTTTATAATCTTTATCAACCAGTTTATTAGGCATCAGAGAAACGACGCAATTATCAAAAATTGCCTCTTTCTCCTCAATATCAAGAACCTCTTTTTCTGAATAAAAATCCAAGCAATTTGTCTTGGATTCAGACTGGTAAAATAGAGTTAAATCATCATCATCGTCGGGGGGATATCTGCCATCAAAGCCTTCTTTAAATGAGGATGCAGGAGGTATATCGACGTTGACGGTATGAATATTCCCCCCTCTATCCTGCCAAGACAATTTTTTAATTGTAGTATTGAGTGGGTTAAAGAAACTTATCTGAATCCCAAGTCCATTTCCTGACCGGAATACACCAGTAGTATAGTATGATAGCTTATATTCTTTCCAAACGGGCTCGGCCCAAGTCTTACATAGCTTTTTATCGTTTTTTTCGTAACTGTCAGATGCTGTCAGTAAAAGCAGGGCTAAGGTGAGGAAAAGAGGTTTTAAATAAGAGTTATTCAATATCAACTTCGCAATCAGCCCAGTAATATGCAGTAACAATATGCCTACCACCTAGAGCGGTTTCAGGATTGCCAGTAGAACGGACAGCATAAAGTTTTTTTTCTGAGACATCTAAGTTAGTAATCCACCACTGAAACCCATACTGACCAAAAGATCTTATCAACCCCTTATCGGCAGCCATGACAAATTCCTCATCCCATTTTGTGCCAGCCAACTGCGCAACTTCTTTAGCACTAATACCATCGGATTGTGTGCTTTGTGCATACACTTTTAATTTATCTGGGGTGTCTGTATCAAAGATGTAATGCCATGATGCTCCCGTGTATGCATCAGGGTTATCTTTGTTTATCTGTCCAAATGAGTATGAACTACTTTTGCCTTTTGGTTCAAAACAAGTTGCATAAACAGTTGCAGCAGAAGCATTTCTAGCTAATGCAGTAATAAAAATAACTAAAATTAAAAATATCAGATTTTTCATTTTTGACTCCTTAAACAATCCTTTTTTCCATCAATATAACCATCATTGAAACCTTTAGCGTAGTCAGGATTATCAAAATAACCATATTTCTGTTCACACCAAAAGAAAAAGGCGTCCCGTAGGACGCCCTATCAATGGTGTAAATTCTTACTTGTTAACCCTAGCAATAATTTACCTATTCCCAAGTAGTTCTATTTTGATAATCTACTCTCATCTTTTTGAATAATCAAGGTGGTGTTGGGATGTCCGAAAAATATCGACTAGGGCTCGATGTGGGAACAAATTCACTTGGATGGGCTGTTATTGGGCTGAAAGAAGATGTGCCATCCAGCGTTTTAGCAACCGGTGTAAGAATATTCTCTGAGGGTCGTGATGCAAAGACCAAGTCAACATTAAAAGCCAGTAGAACCGAGAAAAGATCAGCTCGCCGTCGTCGAGACAGGTTCCTTCAAAGACAAACTTTCCTCATATCAGAAATGGTAAAGTCTGGTTTATTTCCAAAGGATATAGTTGAACAAAAGAACTTAGAACTTCTAGACCCATACGAAATTCGTTTTAAAGCCCTCACAGAGCAAGTACCTCTCCACCATCTAGGCCGTGCTTTATTTCATATTAACCAAAGGAGAGGTTTTAAATCTTCCAGAAAAGACAAAAGTGAGGAGACAACCTCTGGGGTTGTGTCGAAGTCAGTTCGTGCACTTTATGAAGAGATGCAGCTCATTAATCCTGCTCCTGTTATCGATGATCCTAAAGCCCTTTCTAAGGAAGAGCGGAGAGAAATCAGAGTTCAAGAAGCGTCTAGTCGAGAAGAGGCTTTAGTGACGCTTGCTGAACAAAAAGGAGTTACTTTCGGGGCTTTTCTATACCGAAGGCTGCAATCAGGTAAATCTGTTCGAGCGAGGAAAGACGCAGATAGTCAATTATATGATGTGTATCCAACCCGAGAACTTCTTAAGGACGAGTATTCGAAACTGATGCAACATCAGGCTCAATACTATCCAAATGTTATCAATGAGGCTCTGATATCAAGACTTCATGATGTCATTTTCTTCCAAAGAAAACTGAAAGAACAGGAAAGAGGGTTTTGTACCTATTATCCTTCTGAAAGACGGACTTTTAGGTGCATGCCGAGTTTTCAACAATACAGAATGGTTCAAGAGCTAAATGCGCTTGAGTGGGTTGACGCGGCAGGTAAACATTGCCTTCGAGATTATCCAGAATCTAGAGACCTCATACTTAGTGAATTGGAGAATATTTCTACAAAGGCCGGAGAATTCACCTTTGGGAACATGAAGAAAATTCTAAAAAAAATGGGAGTTATTGACGGAGAAGTTTCCTTCAATTTCGAAGGTCCAAAAAGAAAAGGTTTTCAAGGCAATGTTACATCTCGCGAAATGCGACACGAGGATTGTTTTGGAACTCGTTGGGATGAATTATCGTTAGATGAGAAAGATGACATCATAGATAAAATTAATGATGACCATCTAGATGATGAAGACATGGAGCGTTATCTCATAGATACCTATGGTCTGTCTTCTTTCTCAGTGGGTAATGCCATAAATGCCCGCCTACTAGAGGGGACTGCTAATGTCTCCCGAAAGGCTGCGCGCACTCTTTATGAAACCATGCTATCTGCAAATTGTCTTCAATCAGATGCCGTGATCGCAGTTTCTGAGCAAGATGACACCTTTGTAAATCCTTACAGCAGGACAGGTCGTGGTGAGTTGCTTTCTGAGCTTCCTTATTATGGAGAAGCCTTTCAGGATGGTCGACACATCATTCCGGGTAAACGAGAACCAAAAGTCTCGCATGATCAGTTAAAATTTTACGGGGGGGTATCTAATCCAACTGTTCATATTGCTCTCAATCAAATTCGGTTGGTCGTTAACGAAATTATTAAAAGATATGGGTTGCCGTCTTCTATTAGCATCGAACTCGCAAGGAACTTGCCTGAGGGACAAGATGGGCGTCGCAAAATTGAGAAAATGCAATCGGAAAACCAGAAAAATAACGAACGATATGACCAGATACTTACAGAAAATGGTCAATCTCCAAACCGAGATAATCGTCTCCGCCTAGCTTTATGGGAGGAATTGGGAGAAGGCCCTACTGATCGATTGTGTGTTTTCACCGGCAAACTTATAGAGCTCGCAGATTTATTTAATGGTTCCGTAGAAATAGAGCACCTTATCCCTTTCAGTGTGTCTTTAGATGACAGTAAGGCCAATAAAACTGTCTGCTGGAAAGAAGCCAATAGGTTTAAAGGTAATAAGACACCTTATGAAGCTTTCGCAAATAATTCTGGCGACTATTCTTGGGAAGAAATTATGGAGCGGGTCAGGGCACTACCCAATTCTAAACAGTGGCGTTTTCAAGAAGATGCATTGAAAATTTGGAATAGCGATCATTCTGATTTTTCAGGACGACATCTTAATGATACGCGCTACATCAGTCGGCTGGCGCGAGAGTACTTAGAAAACATATGCCCATTCAATAAGATCGATGTAGTAACTGGACGCCTAACAGCCCTACTAAGAGGTCATTGGGGGCTTAACAATATTTTACGTGGGCACAATGAGCCAGAAACGGCAACGCCAAAAAAAATGCGAGATGATCACAGACACCATGCTATTGACGCGGTTGTAATTGCAATGACGTCGCTCACGATATTGCAAAAAGTATCAAGTGCTGCGGGAAAAGCTGAAGAACTAGATGTTGGAAAATTATTTGCTAAAGATGAAAGTGGCCGCTCGGTGATCGACCCGTGGGATGGTTTCAGAGACGAAGTGGCTGAGAAGGTCAGAAACATAATTGTTTCTCATAAGACCAAAAGGAAAACGATTGGAAATAGCGGCAAATCAACCGATAGGGCCCTTCATAATGAAACAGCTTATGGCTTGATAGATGGACCTGATGAGAAAGGTTTGTATTCTGTAGTCACGACTAAGCCAATTTCATATTTTGATAATCGTGATAAAATTGAAAAAATCCGTGATGAAAAATTAAGGGATGATTTTCTAACAGCATGGGATGGTGAGGGTGATAACAAAGCCTCTCAATTAGCAGTATTAGATAAGGCTAGTGGTCTGAATGTAAAAAAATGCCGCTATGTTGAACGTAAAAAAGTAATTCCTATTAATGGGCCCGATGGTCAACCCTATAAAGCTTATGACGGCAACAGTAATTGGGGTATGGAAATTTATGAGTTTCCAAATGGTCACCCAAAAGAAAAAAAGTGGAATGGCGTAGTTATCTCTACATATGATGCTAATAAAAGCGAGTTTAAACCGGGAGAAACCTTCAGGCCCCATCCTGCTGCCAAACTTGTTATGCGACTTCACATTAATGATATAGTTGAGGTGCAAAACGACGGCGAGCCAATTCTTTACCGCGTTCAGCTTATTTCTGCAGGAACACTTACCGTATCACCTTTACATGAAGCTAATGTTGATAGCCGTAACAGAGATAAACACGACGAATTCAAATATAAATCTTTAAGTGTTACGCCGATGCAAAAAATGGGCGCAAAAAAAGTGAATATCAGCCCAACTGGCTTAAAAAATTATAGCAGGTAAGCACGGCCACTTGGGAATAGCTAGGGCTAGAGCAACCCTGTTCATGGAGTGCCCACTTGAACCTTTAGCTTACCACTTGGGAATAGGTAGGGCTAGAGCAACCTGTCTTTAATGCCACATCATTAGAGGAACAGCTTACCACTTGGGAATAGGTAGGGCTAGAGCAACAGGTTACGAGCAATAATCTTTTGGCGTTGCAGCTTACCACTTGGGAATAGGTAGGGCTAGAGCAACCTTATCGGGTGAATACATCTGATTTCGGTTAGCTTACCACTTGGGAATAGGTAGGGCTAGAGCAACAGGGTTACTTGAGTGCCATCCTGTAATGTGAGCTTACCACTTGGGAATAGGAAGAGCTAGGGCAACATTCAAGGTGTACGGGGAACTAGCGAGTTCAGCTTACCACTTGGGAATAGCTAGGGCTATAGCAACCCTGTTCATGGAGTGCCCACTTGAACCTTTAGCTTACCACTTGGGAATAGGTAGGGCTAGAGCAACGAAATCTCCATAAGGTCAACCTCTTTCAAGAGCTTATCACTTGGGAATAGGTAGGGCTAGAGCAACCTCTCATCTTTAACCATCTCGCCAGCGTAAAGCTTACCACTTGGGAATAGGTAGGGCTAGAGCAACATCGCCGCCAAGCACAATAAACGTGACCTTAGCTTACCACTTGGGAATAGGTAGGGCTAGAGCAACTTAGCTTGCATACCCGCGACCTTGCCTTTAAAGCTTACCACTTGGGAATAGGTAGGGCTAGAGCAACGAACACTGAAAGCAGGACTAAATACTACGTAGCTTACCACTTGGGAATAGGTAGGGCTAGAGCAGCTCTACCCCACGCAATTACTCTAATCTAATTAATCAAATGACTTTCTTTTTGGGGTGATGCATTAAGGCTTCAGCTAACGGTTACGAGTACGCAGAGGACCAGCGGAGCGGATCCCAAGATCCGCGGAGATGGGACGATGCTGTAGGGGGGGCATAATTTATTTATAACAAATAAACTAAACCATTGAATATATTGAAAATAATTGCCTTGCAGGGTTGTAATCGGTTGTATCGTTCCCCACATATGGAGCATGTTAAACTCCAAAGAAACACTTAATAAAGCAGTCAGCCAAATTACCGACGAACTTCAAACCCATTGGGCTACCAATGGTAAGAGGCGTCTTGGACCGGCTGACGTGGATGCTTTTCATGCATCCCTTACACACATAATTATTGACGCCTTACAAGCACATAACTCATCACGAGAACAGAGTATGGCGTCCATACACAAGACATCAGGTCATTACTCACAAGGCCGGTATTGGTCTGCGCCTTATGGATATAAAATCCATATTGGACGATCTTATAATGGCCTATGTGAACTAGGCTATATCCAAGAATGTAAGAAGGGGGTTTACACTGATTATGCCCGACTTCTTACCCGTTACCGAGCTACGGATAAACTTATCAAAATGTTCGATGCGGAAACCATTGATGATCTCCACATTATATTTAGGCCACGAACAAATGCTGAGACGATCAGGCTCAATATATTACAACCTGATGGCTACAAATTGCTTGTTGATTATCAAGACACACATGAGACCATTTCGATGCGTGAGGACATGGAAATGATTAATAATTGTTTGTCCAGATCATGGGCTGATTTGGAACTCGATGATGATCAGCTGCGTGAACTAAAGTTGCGAATGTTGCCAGATGGTCCTGATCAAACATCAAGCAACAATGGTGACGGCATATTGCGGCTTCAGGACCGGACATTATACCGTGTGTTTAATGATACCGACTTCTCCTCTAATGGCCGCCTTTATGGTGGATGGTGGCAGTCCATTCCTAAGGAATACCGTCCCTATATTTTAATTAATGGCAAGCAGACAATTGAACTCGATTACAGCGGCCTTCATCCAAATCTTATTTATGCTTTATCCGGTCAAAAATTAGATGGCGATCCTTATGAGATCCCACAGTCTCATCGTGACTGGTCACGTAAAAAATACTTCCGCAAGGCAATAAAGCGCGCATTTAACGCCATGCTAAACGCAGATCACGAGTTGATGCGTGAGCCCTCAGGCGTCGGCATTAAGGATTTAAATATGAGTTGGAAGGAAGTTAAGGCTGCGATTATCGAGAGACATAAACCTATATCACATCAATTTTTTACAGCCATTGGTTCAAAGCTCCAGCTTATCGACAGCAAAATTGCTATTGCCGTTTTAAAACATTTTGCAGCTATGAATGTTGCCGTCTTGCCTGTCCATGACAGCTTCATCATGCATTCAGGATATGAGAATGAGCTTAAAGATGTTATGCGCGAAGCTTTACGAAAAGAGGCCGGTATTTCTGTTCCAGTGATGCTGACAGAAAAAAAGCAAATGACTTCACATAAATCAGATTTAAGTGAAGAAGACGAATTGCTTGAACTCTTGAGTCCGCAACCATTTACTAGAAGGCTGGATGCGTTTTATGCGCTCAGATAGTTACTTTAGGGGCACTTTTTTATAGTTATAAATATACAATAAATGATTGCTTTTTTTATCACTATTTAGTGTCCCTACCAAAGCTTTTTAACTATTGAGTTTAGGTCAGCATGTGCATAACGAAACAACTGGCTGGGTGTTCTGTGGCCGCTTATTGAGGCGACCTCTGGAACGCTCAGCCCTTTTTCAAAAAAGCGACTTATTGCTTCGTGACGCAGATCATGAAACCTGATGTCAGGATAACCTGCCCTGTCGCGTAATCTTATCCAAGCATTCGCAACCCCGCTGGGGGACAGGCCAAAAACCAGCGCTTCTTGCCCATCAATTTGTTCAAACACGAATAAAGAAGCTTGAGACATGGGTATGTAGCGCGAATAGCCATTTTTCCCCTCTCGAACGGTTATTAATCTTCTCTGTCTATCTACATCCTCCCATTCAAGACGTAACAGTTCGCTGCGCCGCATGGCTGTCTCAAGCGCAAGTTTTGCCAATAAAAATATCTCTGGCTTTGTCTCTTCTGAGTAAATTGCCTCGATGGCATCCCACGCACCTCTCGGCAGGCGTCTTACAGCGGGTCTGCCAATTGAGGGCAACCTTAATTGTTCAACAGGATTAACTTCTATTGGAACGTGCCATTGGGTTTTGGCGATATTGAACAGATGGCGCAACACGCCGAAATCCTTTCGAATGGTTTCTGGCTTGTAGCGTTTTTGGTAATCGTTAAGTACAGGCGTCAATCGGGCACTTGTTACCGCCCCTATGGGTAGTTTCGAGATCTCATGTTTTTGCCATTTGCCGATAATATATTTTTCAACATCATAGCTTGCCTTAAAGGCGGATATATCTGTCTTATAACGGCTTAAATAAGCCCGTAGAGGCGTGTTCAGAGCTTGCTTGTCTACAACCCCTGCAATGGCCTTATCTTGGGCTTGTTCGACTTGTATAGCCCATTTTCGGGCATCAGATTTTGATATAAATGTTTTCGAACATGTTGGGGCACCAGCACGCCGAATGAGAGCTTGCCACTTACCATTTTTACGTCGAATAGTTGCCATTTTTTTCTCCTAACTGGACCTATATTGGACCCAGAAGGAACTGACTTACGTATCTCGCTGTTCAATACACGGCGATAGACGAGTAACCTCATCGCTACTTTCAGCTTAGTAATTGACCAAACCTCCCTGCTGTTCTATTTAGGAGTTCTGCGTAGAGAGGTGGCCGAGTGGCTGAAGGCGCTCCCCTGCTAAGGGAGTATGCGTTAATAGCGCATCGAGGGTTCGAATCCCTTCCTCTCTGCCAGCTTTACTTAAAGAGCTATCTTTTAGAAGAAATGGTACAGACGCCCCGATTTGAACGGGGGACCTCCTGATCCACAATCAGGCGCTCTAACCTACTGAGCTACGTCTGCACTGCTTTCGCGACTTATTGGAAGTGTTGGGAAATTAATCCTTAAAGCTGGATGTTTCAAGCGGTTAATTTGAATTTCCGATAGAGTTGTCCAAAATCATAAATAAGCCTTATAAAGTGAGTATAAACCATCAGGAGATGACGCATGGGTATTAACACGCCTTCAGAAATCATAGCGGATTTGAGCATAGGGCCAACCGATCAGGGCATGGTGCGTATTTACATAACCTCCGAGGAAATTGATTTGCCGATGGATTTTTCGCCTGAAGAGGCTGAGGAAATTTCTCGGGAACTACTTGCCGCCATTGCCTTGATTAAGGACAAAAGCGGGTGATCGGAAAATCATTATCGCGCCCTATTGGCTTTCTTATTGTTCTGGCCATGCTTGCGCCTATTCTGGGCATTGCATGGCTTACCGTCGTGCCACCCGAAATGTCTGACAGCACGAATGACGGCTTAATGTCGTTTTTGATGACAACTGTACTACCCTATCAGTTTGGTCAAACACTTGGCCTCATGCTGGGTGTTGCAGTTTTTACCATTTTGGCTGGCGTTCCGGCAGCATGGTTTGTGACATTCATCGACTTTCCGGGTCGCAGGCATTTACAATGGTTGCTGTTACTCCCCCTTGCAATGCCGACCTATATCGCCGCCTATGTGTTTGCAGAACTTCTCGACAAAGCTGGACCTTTTTATCAGCTATGGGTTTCAATTTTTGGGAGTCATGCATGGTATCCTTCGCTCAATAGTCTTGGCGGTGCCATCTTTACGCTCTCTATTGTGCTTTATCCTTATGTTTATATGTCAGCACGCACCGGCTTCATAAACCAATCTGCAGAATTAATGCAGGCAGGGCGCCTATTGGGTGCGTCACAATGGGTGAGTTTTCGTCAAATTGCACTCCCGCTATCACGACCCATGATAATTGTCGGTGTTGCTCTTGCACTGATGGAATGTCTGAATGATATCGGCGCTGTCGAGCATCTTGGTGTTAAAACGCTCACCGTCGGGGTTTATGAAACATGGTTGTCACGCGGCAGCCTTGAAGGTGCTGCCAGAATTGCAATGCTGCTGCTTAGCTTAATGGCACTCTTATTACTTTTAGAACGCTATTTGCGCGCTGGTGGCATAGAACAAAAATCCAAACACGACCTCACCCCTGTTTTGCACAAACCTTCGCCACTTATGCAGGGTGTCGTTCTAACGATCAGCAGCCTACCGTTTTTAATCGGCTTCGTGGTGCCGGTTATGTTGCTAATCGTGTTTGCAGTAGGGCGTTTTGATAATGCCACCAATCTATTCTCTCCTGCTATCAGAAGTATTTTACTCGCCAGCATCACAGCTGTTATTGTTGTAGGTATCGGGCTTTTTCTGGCTTTCCTGACACGCATTAATGCGCCGGGGTGGTTTAACAGATCAATTCAATCTGCTTCATTGGGTTACGCCATACCGGGAACCGTCCTTGGGCTTGGGGTTTTGATCGTACTGTCGCAATTTGACAATTTCTCATCCCAATTTCTTAATCTGTCATTTTTGCCGATATTAAGCGGCAGTGTTTTCGCCGTGATTTTCGCCTATTCGCTACGCTTTCTCTCGATTTCTTTCGGCACATTCGAAGCAGAATTGTCCCGCATCCCCAAAACCACCGATATGGCCGCCAGCACCCTTGGCGCTCGGACATTTCAACTTCTCAGACTTGTGCACCTACCGATGTTGCGCCCAGCTCTTGTAACAGCGTCGGTTCTCGTCTTTGTGGATACGATGAAGGAACTACCGGCAACACTTATTTTACGACCGTTTAATTTCGAGACATTGGCTACACAAGTTTACAATTATGCATCTGTCGGTCAGATCGAAGATGCCGCACTCCCCGCCCTTATCATAGTCGGCATAGGTATTATTCCTGTCTTCATTGCAACTCGTAAGCTGCATAAACACTAAATCAGCTTAGACGTTAGCTTCCAACAACAGCTTTAGACTCGAGAAACTCCTCCAGCCCATAGACACCCCACTCACGCCCATTACCAGATTGCTTGTATCCACCAAATGGGGCAGCAATATCCGAGCTAGCACCATTCACACTTACATTACCGACACGTAATTGCGCGGCAATTTTATAAGCATGGTCGCTGTCGCCGGATTGGATATAAGCCGCAAGACCATAAACCGTGTCATTGGCGATCTCGACTGCCTCATCCTCTGTTTCATAGGGAAGAATAGAAAGCACAGGGCCAAAAATTTCCTCACGGGCAATCCGCATATCATTGGTCACATTGCCGAAAACAGTTGGGCGAATGTAATACCCTTTATCTATACCCTCAGGCATATCAGTACCACCACACACAAGTTCAGCACCTTCATCGATCCCTGCCTGTATCAGCCCACGAATTCTATCGAACTGAACCTTATTAGACACCGGCCCAATAGTCGTGCCTTCGGCATCTGGCTCACCAGCGACAACTTTTTCGGCAGTCGCCTTGGCAATTTCGAGTGCCTCGGCATGTTTCGAGGCTGGAACAAGCATCCGTGTGGGTGCATTACAGGACTGACCGGAGTTGGCAAAACATGTCATGACACCTTGTCTGACAGCGCGTTCCAGGTCTGCATCATCGAGAACAATGTTTGCTGATTTACCACCTAGCTCTTGCGACACACGTTTGACTGTATCAGCCGCAGCTTTGGCAATCAGCACACCGGCACGCGTTGACCCTGTGAATGACATCATATCAATGTCAGGATGAGACGATAAATGCGATCCAGCCGTCGCGCCGTTACCATTGATCATATTGAATACCCCTGCAGGTACACCAGCTTCATCCATAATTTCAGCAAATATAACCGCGCTTAAAGGCGAAACCTCTGATGGCTTGAGAACCATTGTACAACCCCCAGCAAGCGCGGGCGCAACTTTACAGGCAACCTGATTAAGTGGCCAATTCCAGGGTGTAATCAGCCCGCAAACGCCTACAGGTTCACGAATAATTTTTGCACCCCCCAGTTCACCGCCAAAGTCAAAATCTTCGAGTACTTTTTTAATCTGAATAAAATGCCCAAGGCCGGCAGGCACTTGTGCCTTCGCCGCCAACATTCTAGGCGCCCCCATCTCCATCATGACAGCCGCAATCAGATCCTCCATACGCGCTGAATAAACCTCAATGATCTTGTCAATCAGCGCCAGCCTTTCCTCACGCGAGGATCTTGAATAAGCAGGAAAAGCAGCTTTTGCAGCAGCAACAGCTTTATCGACATCTTCAATACTGGCGAGCGTAATCTGTCCGCAAGCCATTTCAGTTGCGGGATTAGTAACATCGTGAGCCGTACCATTATTTGAGGCGACCCACTCACCATTAATATAAAATTGTTTGTTATGATCCACCTGACCCTCCTGAAATATGATTTGAGATGCCTGCAAACACCGTAATTGACACCTCAATTGAGTCTTTAATTAACAAAATTTAAGCTTGCATGACAAGCTGTGACCAAAACTTTGCAACTACAGATAGAAATACAACAATTTTTGTTGTTAAAAGACAACGCCTGGGTAAACAAACCCTTAAAATCATAAAGTTATTGAACCTATTTTTAACTTATCTTTTAATTACCTAAAGCGTGGCATAGTTGTGTGAAGTAGCAAGTGCCGTAGCGTAATATTTTTGTCTAGTTACGCCATGCAAACCGGCAGGCGTCCCTCCCAAGCCGGTTTGCCACGTCTCCCCATTTCGGAGTCGTGGCCCAATTTTTCCAAATATTTGACATCTCAGATTTTCACGCCACATACACTATATGAAGATGCGAAAAAAATCTGACCTTCCGGAAAAAACATGTGTGGTTTGCGGACGTCCTTTTGTCTGGCGAAAAAAATGGATAAAGGACTGGGAGCAAGTAAAATATTGCTCAGTCAGATGTCGCAACAGCAAATAACTTTTCTGGAGATGATTATGGCACGCCCCTTACCCTTTACCGCCATTACCGATACCGGCGACAAATTTGATGTTGATTTCCCACTCCATGAGGCAACGGAAGCTCCAATGCGCGTGCATCAATTACTTGAAGATATTCTCGCCGTTGTCAGTCGGGAAGCACGACGTGACGGAATGGCAAATGGCGACGTGCTACAAGCTTGTGCGATGGCCTTGGCGATAAGAGCTCGTGTCATCGTGGCTGACCCAGAAGTAACAACCAATTTGGCGAAAGACCTTACGCTCGCCGCATTGGAAGCAGTCCAACGTGCTGATGTTAGTTCGCCACCTTCAGGATTAGCTTAAGCTATTTCTAGGCCGGTATTTCTTGTCCATCCCAAGCAAATACTGCTCCACTCTGCGCGGGTGTCAGATTATCCATCACGTCAAGGAGGTAATCAGCTGATTGCGATGGACTAAAAAGCTTTTCAGGCGACACATTTCCTCTAAAAGGGGCCGAAAGATTTGTTGCCACCGTCCCTGGATGCAACCCAACAATCACCGCTTGTTTATATTTCATTCGCGCTTCCAGCGAAGCTGTTTTAATAAGCATGTTATGCGCTGCCTTGGATGCACGATAGGCATACCAGCCACCAATCTTATTATCGGAAATAGAACCAACACGCGCAGAAAGAGACGCAAAGACCGACCTTTGATCTCGTGGCATAAATGGCAAGAAATGCTTTATCAAAAGCGCTGGGCCGAAGCTATTAATCGCAAAAACTTTTTGGAATGCCTCATTGGATAAATGCCGAATGCTTCTTTCCGGCTGAAGGTCGTTTTCTTCATCATGCAAAATACCGCTGGCATTAACAAACAGCTGAACAGGCGCATCATCATTTATATGTTCACCAAGTTGTGCAGCCACGCTAGCGATAGAGTCCTCGTCGCAGATATCAGCCTGCAGCATTTGTATGTCAGTATCACCAATGGCGTTAACATTCTCTTCAATTTTAGAGATATTTCTGCCCATTAGGGTCAAACGTGTACAGCTCGGTAATTCGGTTAGTCGAGAAGCCATTGCCGCACCAATTCCACCACCTGAGCCGAAAATAACAGCATGAAAATTGGGTAAAAAACTTTTCATTGGCCTTTACAGTCTCTATTAAAATAATACCTATCTAATAATAGGTCATTTAAACTTAAAACAAACTACCGGGAGCGACATTGTGACAACAGATAACCCACGCATCGCTATTTTAGGAGCCGGGGTTTCGGGCATTTGTATGGCCATCAAGCTCAAGGAAGCAGGTTTTACAAATCTGGTTATTTATGAAAAGGCCGACCGGGTTGGCGGCACCTGGCGCGAAAATACATATCCCGGTGTCTCATGTGATGTGCCAACACATTTATATTCATTTTCTTTTGCTCAAAAATCCGATTGGCCAAGACTATACGCCGGCGGCGCCGACATTCAGGCATATCTTGAAGATGTGTCAGAAAAATCAGGCATTATTCCCTTGTGTCATTTTCATACAAAAATTACCGGAGCAACTTATCAAAATGATGAATGGGTTGTCAGTCTCACTGATGCATCAGGTAACAACAAGGAAGAGAAATTTGACTATGTTATCTCTGGTCTAGGCGGCTTACACAGCCCGGCCTATCCGAACGTTCCCGGATTAGAGGAGTTCCAAGGGGCTTCTTTCCATACAGCCAAATGGGACCATAGTGTCGACTTGACCGGAAAAAATGTTGCCATTATCGGCAATGCCGCCAGCGCCGTTCAAGCTGTTCCGGAAATTGACGACAAAGTCGCTTCCCTAACTGTTTTCCAGCGTACACCTAATTGGATGATGGATAGGCAAAATAAAGAATATTCAGGGAAAACCTTAAAGTTGATGCGATGGCTTCCCATTATACCCCTTTTGAAAAGGTTGAGAATTTTTCTTTGGGCGGAATTTGTTCTCCATCCCGCTTTCCGTGAAAATAGTTTAATGCAAAAATTCGCCCGCATGAGGGCTAAGGCCTATTTGAGACAAGAAGTGAAGGATCCTGAACTTCTAAAAAAACTCATGCCGGACTATTCAGTTGGATGTAAGCGGGTTCTGTTTGTCGACTCCTATCTTCAATCTTTACAAAAAGATCATGTGAAACTGGTAGACCGTGCGGTCAAAGCTATCACAAAAGACGGCATTATTGATGTAGAAAATAATAACCATAATTTTGATGTGATTATCTATGCCACAGGATTTAACCCCTTTAATATTCTCTCATCAATGGAAGTTAAAGGAGCTGAGGGGGTCACACTTGCAGATTGCTGGCAAGATAATATCCAATCTCATAAAACGGTTGCGGTTTCAGGCTTTCCGAATTTCTTCATGCTACTCGGGCCTAACAGCGCTTTAGGTCATAATTCAGTCATTTTAATGATTGAGGCACAGGTGAATTATATCGTCAAATGCCTCAAGAAAATGCGGAAAAATGGCTGGACATCACTCGACCCAAAATCTGTAAGTCAGGATAAATTCAACAACTTTATACAAAAACGGCTTCAAGGCACTGTTTGGCAGGGAAGTTGTTCAAGCTGGTATAAAGACGGCGACGGGCAGAATTTCACCATCTGGCCTCTATCGGCGACACGTTATATGTTAAGCATGCGTAAACCGGATTTTTCCGAATACAACGTTAAGTAGATATTTAGGAAATCTGACCGAGCGCCATATCCGATACAAATGGGTTAGAACGCCTTTCCTCCCCGAATGTTGAGGTCGGTCCGTGGCCTGGCACAAAAGTAACTTCTTGACCCAATGGCCAGAGTTTTTTCGTGATTGAATTGATGAGTTGTTGATGGTCGCCTTTTGGAAAATCTGTACGTCCAATTGACCCTTGAAAAATAACATCGCCGACCATCGCAACATTGTCTTCTGGTTGATAAAAAACCACATGACCCGGTGTGTGGCCGGGACAATGAACAACATCAAATGTTGCACCGGCAACTTCAACTTTATCGCCGTCATCCAGCCATTGATCGGGAACAAAAGTCTCAACATTTTGGAACCCAAACATCTCAGCAGCCTCGGGGAGACCTTCAATCCAGAACAAGTCATCCTTATGAGGCCCAATAATTGGCAGGGATAACTCATTCGCTAGTTCGGATACCGCCCCAACATGATCCAAATGACCATGCGTGCACAATATCATCTCTAGCGTGATATCATTCTCGCTCAGAAAGTTGCGAATGAGGCTTAAATCGCCACCAGGATCAACAATGCCCCCGCGATTAGTTTCAGGTGACCAGAATACCGTGCAATTCTGCTGAAGCGGAGTCACCGGAATAATTTGGTAGCGAAGCATATGGTTCTTAATTCGATCTTTTAAAATTAGCCGAGACAGGTTTCAGCATTAATTAGGCAAAATTTTCTCGATCGCCTTCGTCAGTTTTTTAGACTCTGGCCCCACTAACGATGAATACCCTCTGACCATTTTACCGTCTGGCGAGATGAGGTATTTATGGAAATTCCACATTGGGCCACCCGCAACATCTTTGGCCCATTGATAAAATGGGTGCGCATCATCGCCTTTAACGACAACTTTTGACGTCATTGGAAAGTTCACATTGAAATTGACTGAACAAAACTCTTTGATTTGCTCTTTAGACCCAGGCTCCTGACCAGCGAAGTCATTTGATGGTACACCGACAACAACCAGCCCTTTATCCTTATAGTTCTCCCATAAGGATTGAAGTCCGTCATATTGTCCCGTGAAACCACATTTGGATGCCGTATTCACAACGAGGAGAGCTTTCCCCTTATAGCTGGAAAAGGGCATGGGTTCCCCGTCAATACTGTTAAATGTATATTCGTGTGCAGAACCGTCTGCTTTAACCTGATTGGAAAACAAAGCCAAAAAGAAACCTAAAATAACTGAGCGCATATCATGACCTATTGCTTAATTTTATTTCAATTTGCCTCGCAGCGTTTATACCGCTGGACAAAGCACCGTGTGTATCTGGTAACATAATCCAATCTCCAGCAACAGCAAGTGCAGATCTTGTATCTATTTGAGCTTCAGGGGTTAAACCCGCCGAGGTTTCAATACGACAATAACGCCACGAATGTACCGCCAGATATACAGGATTATCCAGTCCGTCACCTGCCACACTATGCTCAAAGAGTATATTTTGTAGGTCTTTCAGGATAATCTGTGCGACCTCATCTTTTGGTCTATCAAGGTTTTCGAAGCTCCATTCCGGAGCACAAAAAACCACAAAAGCCGATTTTATCGGTCTATCAGGTTTTTTTGCCTGATTAACGATTTTAGCGATTTTTGGTGTCGGATTATGGATTATTGCTGGCGCATCACGCAAAAAATCATATCCAATAAGAACAGAGAATTGCGGCGCGTAAGTAACTTTCCTGGCAGCTTGTAACAAATCTTCGCCAAGGGGTAACAAACCCTCAATTAAATCAGCCGTTTGCGGTCCGGGAGCCGTCAGGAGAACAGCATCATAAGGCCCGCTGGATGTATCGGCTGTTTCAGCAATAAAAACATCATCGCTAAAGCTTAATTTCTCGATTTCAACACCCTGCCTAACATCCAAACCGCGACCCAATTCCTCGGGGAAGCTTCGCATAGCAGGCATGCTAACAAGTGCGTCTTCACCTTTCTCAGACAAGTCGTACGGCCAGCTTCTAAGATAAGGCTTTTCTAAAATATCCTTTAAATCTTCAGGAATTTGAGACGGTTTAAAATAGGGGGTTCCATGGTCAAAACTGAAACCGTCAATACGACGCGTGGCGTAACGCCCACCGCATCGAAATCCTTTATCAAAAACGGTGACTTGATAACCTGACGCGCTTAAAATCCGACCAGCAGACATACCGGCTAGTCCTGAACCTACGATCAAAATTTCTGCTTTTTTTCCCAAGCCTTTTCTTCCCCCGATTCGTTTCATACTGTAAAATATGATTCGCTATCAACAACTGAAAGGAGGTGGTCCATTGTCTAGTGTAGGATATCTTTCAGGGTATAAAATCCCATCTGTCACAAGAGCCATGGAGCAGCCTTCGTGGCGGCCTTTTGTGAAATAATAAGAGGGATTTAATCTTGAATCCATCACGGGGGGTTGCTTTTGGCAGCCCCCTTTTAATTTAACTATCAACCTATTTTCTGCTGTGTTCTCGTGGCTGTTTCTTTATGATGCAGCCATGTTATTTCTCGGCATAGATTTGGGTGCCAGCGCACTTAAACTTATCCTAATCGACGCCACAGGGTCGCCGGTAGCACATATAGCTGCGCCTGTTGACACCCTTAACCCCACATTGGGGACATTTGCGACTGCAGAGCAAGACCCATCCGCATGGCTCATAACGCTTGAGACCCTGTTAGACAATCTTTTCTCAAATAGCCCGGTTAAGCCCGAAGACATCACGGCCCTTAGTATTACGGCTGGGACGCATATTGCAGTTTTATGTGATGATGACATGCATCCAATCCGGAATGCGATAATGTGGAGTGACCAGCGTGCAGAAAGCATCATGTCTAAACTCACGGCGTCGAAGGATATGATTGTCGCGGAAAGCCTGCATGCACCGAACCCGACATGGACACTTGCACATCTGGCATGGCTCACCGAAAACGATCCCGAGGCAATGCACAAAACTCAAATGATTTTGCCTGCTAAAGACTGGTTGCGCCATTCCCTGACCGGACACATTGCGACGGATTTGTCTGATTCCGTTGGTTTACAACTCGTAAATGCCCATAGAGAAGAATGGAGCGCGACACTTTGCGATCTAGCGGGTATTAAGATTTCGCAATTACCGGACATCGCGCCCAGTGTGAGTTATGCGGGGCAAATCTCCGAAAGCGCCGCCAAGAGGTTTAAGCTTTCCCCTAAAACAGCCGTCTATACAGGTGCCATAGATACCTCAACCGAGATCCTTAAACCCTCCGATGACAAATCAGATGCTCCCGCATCTATCAAGCTGGCCTCTGCCGGCGTTGTTTATATGTCAGTGCCCGACAAAACGTCCCTGCCACCGCTATCATGTTACCCGCATTGTACCGAGTCAGATGGCTGGTATCTCGCTTCAGGCATGAATAGCTGTACAACTGCATTGGACTGGCTTCGCAAAGAAGTGCTGTCTGATATGTCCCTGCAGGCATTTAATGAATGTGCCGCAAAGGCACAACCAGGTACACGCGGCGTGATGTTCCACCCTTATCTCATGGGCGAACGCGCCCCTCATTGGAATCCTAACTTAACCGCAAGCCTTTCGGGTATAAGCCGCGAAACAGATAAATCAGATATCGCCCGCGCAGGTTTTGAAGGTATCGCATTTGCCATTCGGGACATTAAAGAAAATATGGAAATGCTGACCGGCAAAGCCCCCAATCGTTTCAATCTCCTGGGGGGTGGTGCAAAAAGCCGTTTATGGAGTCAGATTATCGCTGATATTCTGCAATTACCGATTAACATCGAGCCTAATTCTGATGCCGCTTATGGCGCCGGTCTACTGGCCTGCCTTGCGCACACAGGCAATTTACCTGCAACGCTACAAGACGACGCCGTGATTACATTAGAACCCGACACATCCCGCGCGACATTTTACGCCGAGAAACATGCAGAATTTAACCAACTAAGACAAAAATTATCCTGATGTTATGAAATTTTGATATGTTTGGTTAGATGATTGATGAAAGATAAAATGATGCAAGATAGAGTTTCCATTACCCGCCACGGTCATGTTGCCCATGTAGAAATGATACGTGAAGACAAAATGAATGCCCTCGATAAGGACATGATGGAAGGGCTGGTGGAAGCCGCAGAGACGCTTAGCCAAGAAGATGATGTACGCGCCGTTGTCTTATCAGGCAGGGGAAAAGCTTTTTGTGCAGGGCTAGATGTTTCAAATTTTGCCAGCATGATGAGTGGCGAAAAATCAAAAGTTGAAACTATCCCGCTAACGGAGCGAACGCATGGCATCGCCAATCTGTTTCAAAAATGCAGTTTTGCCTGGCATCAACTGGAAGTCCCTGTCATTGCCGCCGCGCATAACACCTGCATTGGTGGCGGGCTTCAGATTTACCTAGGCAGTGACATACGTTTTGCAGCGCCAGGTACAAAATTTTCTATCATGGAAATTAAATGGGGGCTGATACCTGACATGGGCGCAACCCCAATTATGTATCACCTCGCAAGACGGGATGTAATTAACGAGTTGACCTATACAGGACGCATATTCGAGTCCGAAGAAGCACACCAAATCGGATTTGTATCTCATATTGCTGAAGATCCCTTCGCGGCAGCTCTTGAGATGGCCCAGACCATTGCCAGCAAAAATCCCGATGCGATTAGAGCTTCAAAGAAACTGCTATCCCGCGCACCTTATTTATCAGAGGCTGAAGGACTGATGATGGAAGCGGAATTACAGCAAGCCGTTATCGGCACACCAAATCAGATTGAGGCGGTCATGGCTGAAATGGAAAAACGCCCTGCCAAATTCTCAGACAGTAAAAAATAATTATTCAAAGAGAAGCGAGAAGGGCTGTTCGATTATCGACTTAAAAGTCGCAACAAATTTTGCCGCTTCAGCACCGTTAATAACACGGTGATCACTGCTCAGTGTCACACGCATCACTTTTTTAATCTCAGGACCAGATGCACCGGGAAAATACTTTTCCTCAGCCCCGCCAATGGCCAGAATTGCCGATTGGGGCGGGTTAATAACAGCTGTGAAATCACTGATACCGAACATGCCAAGATTAGATACAGAGAATGTGCCGCCCTCATATTCTTCAGGCTTGAGACGCGTCTCACTCGCACGCGCGGCAAGTTCCTTTACCTCTGAAGCAATTTCTCTGACTGATTTTTTATGCGCCTTTTTAACAATCGGCGTAATCAACCCACCACCTGGCAAAGCCACGGCAACAGAAATATCTGCGTTATGAAACCGCATTACATGATCACCTGCAAAGGCCACATTAACTTCTGGCACTTGAATTAATGCCTCAGCAGCAGCCTTTATAATAAAATCATTAAGTGTGAGTTTCTCTGAAATATCTTTTTCTTTTAATGCTGCGTTAATTCTGGCACGAATTTTTTCTGCTTCATCTACATGGCAATCTATGGATACATAATAATGAGGTATCTCAGATTTAGCTGCCGTCAGTCGTTTTGCAATTGACTGAAGCATTGGCGAAATTGGCTCTAAAGAAAACTCATCCTCCGAGAAGAACAATTTCGGATCCGGTAATTCAGTTGTCTTTGTTGTGTTTTGTGTTTCCGTTGATGATGTATTGAGATTGGTTGCTGGGTTGGCAATCACACGTTCAATATCTCTTTTAATAACGCGCCCCTCCGGCCCCGATCCGGAAATCAAGGTCAAATCCAGATTATTCTCACGTGCCAAACGACGCGCCAGTGGGCTTGCGAATACTCTGGAACCAGATGAGCTAGGTAAAGTTGACATTTATTCCACTCAACCTTGCCGATAGCAAACCGCATTAACGGCCTGAATGACCTTCTCCGTCGACGGTAAAGCCATTTTTTCAAGATTATCGGCATAAGGTAAAGGCACATCCAATCCGGTTACCCGTGCGATGGGTGCATCGAGATAATCAAAAGCTTCGCTTTGGACAGCCGCAGAGATTTCAGCGCCGATACCAGCGACTGGCCAACCCTCTTCAACCGTAACCAGCCGATTTGTTTTTTGCACAGATGCAATCACAGTTGACGTATCAAGTGGGCGCAAACTGCGTAAGTCAATCACTTCGCAATCTACACCCTCGGCAGATAGGCTTGTTGCCGCTTCCAAACAAGCATCAAGACTACGGCTATGCGAGACAAGGGTAACATCAGCACCTGCTCTAAGAATTTTTGCCCGCCCTATCTGTAATACATAATCGTCACTCACAGGCACATCGGCTTTGACAGCATATAAAAGCTCATTCTCCAGCACCAGCACAGGGTTCGGGTCCCGAATGGCGGCTTTCAACAATCCTTTAGCATCGGCAGCAGTGTAAGGTGCGACGACTTTCAATCCCGGTATATGTGCATACCACGCTGAAAAATCTTGGCTGTGTTGGGCGGCAACACGGCGGGCCGCGCCGTTTGGCCCTCTGAAAACAATCGGACAAGTTACCAGACCACCGGACATATAATGTGTCTTAGCGGCAGAGTTGATAATCTGATCAATCGCCTGCATGGCAAAGTTAAACGTCATAAATTCAACTATTGGCCTTAGCCCTGCAAAGGCCGCCCCAACACCCAGACCGGCAATACCGTGCTCCACAATCGGGGTATCAATCACTCGTTTCGCCCCAAATTCATCAAGCAGTCCTTGCGTGACTTTATAAGCCCCTTCATATTCGGCGACTTCCTCACCAACCACAAAAACTGTTTCATCACGACGCATTTCTTCAGCCATCGCATCACGCAAGGCTTCACGAACGCTTAGCTCTTTCATCTCCGCATCTGCGGGTAATTCGGGATCTGCAGCAACCGTAATAGCTGTAGCTTGGATATCAGGGGAAGGTATTGTTGATTGTTCTATTTCTGTTGAAACAGGAATTTCAGGTTTTTCGGTAACTTGTGCCGGGGCCGTTTCAATATCTGATAATGCCTCACCATCGCGTAACAAATAAGCAATGGGTGTATTCACGGGAATATCTGATGTGCCTGCCTCCATAACAAGCTTCCCAACCTCACCATCGGCAGCGGCTTCAAGCTCGACGAGCGCTTTATCAGTTTCAATTTCAGCCAGCACGTCGCCGGCTTCAACCTTGTCACCCTCTTTGACGGTCCAACTTGCTATTTTGCCCTGTTCCATCGTTGGAGACAGTGCTGGCATAACGACCTCAACCGGCATGATTTTCCTCCACATAAATATCCGTCATTAATGCTGAACTGTCAGGTTCACCATTTTCCAGCGCTTTATTCGCCGCCTGCTCAATCACATCAAAAACCTCATCCTGAATTTTCTTAGACTCTTCTTCATTCATGAGCTTGCGTTCTATTAGGCGGTCTTTGAGCATATTAATAGGGTCATGGTGCTGACGCATATCCTTGACTTCTTCACGCTTTCTGTATTTTGCAGGGTCTGACATCGAGTGTCCGCTGTAGCGATAAGTTTTCATCTCAAGAATAAACGGCCCTTTGCCGCTTCTGGCATGTTCCAGAGCCTCCAGTGACGCGGCGTAAACTGCCTCAATATCCATGCCGTCAACCTGGCGGCCTTCTATACCAAAGCTTCTACCGCGCTGGGATAAATCTGTCTGAGCCGAGGCACGCTCAACACTCGTCCCCATCGCATATTGATTATTCTCGATTATATAAAGAACAGGCAGTTTCCAGAGCGCGGCCATATTAAAACTTTCATAGACCTGGCCCTGATTGGAAGCACCATCGCCAAAATAGGTGATGCTGACCGCCGGATTTTTATCTTCTTTATAGGCATTGGCAAAAGCCAATCCGGTGCCAATCGGCACTTGCGCGCCGACAATACCATGCCCACCATAAAAATGCTTATCCACGTCAAACATATGCATGGAGCCTCCCTTGCCTTTCGACACGCCATCGGCACGCCCCAACAATTCGGCCATAACATTATATGGGTCTACCCCGCAGGCGAGAATATGCCCGTGATCCCGGTAGGCTGTAATCATTTGGTCTTCCGGGAGTTTAGCCTTTGCAATTCCTGTCACGACAGCTTCTTGACCAGAATATAAATGGCAAAATCCGCCAATTTTTCCGAGACCGTAAAGCTGCCCGGCGCGTTCTTCAAAACGTCGGATGAGAAGCATATCGCGATAAGAAGAAATGAGATCCTCCTCACGCATTAATTTGTTAGTTTTCTGTGTCTGCTTGACGGATTTTTTACCCATAATGTCTCCATCCATTATCGATATTCAGGATCAATATTTCGCCAAAATGTTTTCAAAATCTGATAAGTGCCAAATTCGTTCACAAGACACAGAGGTGATTTCATGATTTATTTTTTACATATTATCCAATTCACCATGGCGGATACAAGCAAACACTGACATAAAACGCGTATATCATAAAATTAGTCAGTTTATTTCGGGGCTAAGCTACTCTGGGAAATAAAATTTCTAATCTCGCAATATTTTGTTTCGGATGTAACATGATGATATGGCAAGAAGAGGCGTAAATAGGAAAATACACATGTATCGCTTACAACCCGCACATATTTTGATCGGACTTATCGGCTTTAGTGCTTTTGTTTTGATGCAATGGACGCTTCCAAGCCACGGAAATTATCTAACGCCACGAAATCTTTTTATGTGGATGGTGATTTTTTTGATATGTGGCGTCGGGTTTCTTCCAGTTGCTTATTCTGGTCTCATCAAATTTAAAACTATCTGGCTATGCGGGCTTATTCCCCCAGCCTATATACTTCTTCGTATGCTGGTTTTTGGCAGCGATTTGCCAGAGGCAACTCTTCTGACCATCACGGCGCTAACCGGGTTCTGGCTTTTGCTCATCGCCTTAATACAAATCAACATCACAGCAAAGCAATGGCATTTGATTTTTGATATTTTGCTGGTTGGCACATTCATAGGGTTATTGCTGACCTTCATTACGCCTGTATATTTCAAAACACATTTGACTTTTTTGCCGGATAACTTAAGAGCACCATTCGCCGGGTTTGAGCAAATTAACGTGCTGGCTTCATTCTTGACAACGCTTGTTCCACTGGCATTTGTGCGTGACATCAAACTTTCCGAGCCCAAAAAATTGACCTACAAGATATTTCATTCGTTTTTTACAATTGTGTTCGTGGCGGTTATTTTCGGAACCGGAAGTCAGGCCGGGATGTTAGGCCTAACCCTCGCATGTCTAATGGTGAGTGTTATTGCCTTATTTATTGCCAAGTCAGGAAACCGACCAGTAAGACAAATTTTGGCTTTTTGGGGTCTTATTTTCTTTGGTTATTTTCTTTATTTATTGCTTCCTTCTGTTCCAATTCTTTTGGAAGCTAATGAAGGGATGGACATACTCAATCAGGGTTTAGCGGAGCAATTTTCAAGTAATCTAGATGCAATTCAGGGGCCACAAACCTTACGCATTAAAGTCTGGCTAATTACTTTATCACTAATTTGTGACGCGCCAATTTTTGGCCACGGATTGGGGCGATTTGCAGAAACGTTCTATGAAACGATCATATCCAATGCTGAATTTCATTCATCACCGCACTTTAAGGCCTCACTGAGCCATCCCCATAATGAAATTCTTTATCTTCTTGCAGAGCATGGAGTCATTGGCTTTTTGTTGATTGCAGTGCCTCTGATTTATATGGCCACTGTCATGATGAAACTCTCCGGGTCACAATCTCTTTATATTCTCGCTTTGCTTCTCCCTATCGGCCTACACACCATAGTAGAGTTTCCTCTTTATATATCGGGGTTACACTGGCTGTTGCTTGGGCTAATAATTGTCTGGGGTCTCAATTTTGAGAGTGGCGTCTCCCTGCCAACGCATTCATTTTTATCAGCATTACGACCTAGCATTCGATTGTTTCTCATTTTGGGGCTTGTCTCACCGCCGTCTTATTTTGCCGGTCAGACGGCCTTTACGCTTCATCAAGCTTGGGTACATACCAATGGCTACCGATATAAAAACTTCGCCGGATATATAGAACATAGCAAATATAGGCCTGAATTATGGCATCCACTGTTAGGGAGGCGATATACCACCCTTCACGAAATGGTCATTGTCTCCGAGGCTTCAAATTTCGGTTATAAGGAAATTGTTGTGAAATTATTACCGAAACTGGAGTCTGAACGTCACCATTTTGAAACTTATGGCTATTGGGTAGCACTGGCCAAAGGATACCAGCTACTGGGGGACACCAAAAATCTTAACCGTCATCTAAACCGGATTAAAACAATCAACCCCAATCAACACGACGGATTAGTAGACGCCCTTAAGCTGGAAACCTCTCAATAAACTTTTAAAATTGGCTAGGGCATCTGGATTTATATCTGGGGCGTGGTATTCTGTTCAAAAAGGAGTCCAAGCATGTCTGAGAATGAATTCATGTCTCCAGAAGACATCAACAAGGTTATTGAAAACGTCACTGCACTTGCAAGCATCAAAGATATTAGAAGTCTAAAAGGTGAAGTCAGTGATGAAGAATGGGAACTCAGAGTTAATTTGGCAGCCCTTTACAGGCTGGTCGCCATGAATGGGTGGGATGATATGATTTACACGCATATATCCGCGCGTGTCCCTGGCCCTGAGCATCATTTTTTAATTAACCCTTTTGGCATGCTGTTTGATGAAATCACAGCCTCCAGTCTCGTGAAGGTGGATATGGAGGGTAATGCTGTTAATGAAAGCCCCTTTATAGTCAATCCCGCAGGTTTCACCATTCACAGCGCACTTCATATGGCACGTGAGGATGCCCAGTGCGTTATTCATTTACACACTAATGATGGCGTTGCTGTATCTGCTCAAAAGGAAGGGCTACTCCCCCTATCCCAGCATGCTATGATTTGTTGGAATCGCTTCGCCTATCATGATTATGAGGGCGTGGCACTAAATCTTGACGAGAGAGAAAGAATTGTTGCTGACTTGGGTGATAAGCAACTTATGATTCTCCGAAATCACGGCACGCTTGCCATAGGCCGTGACTGCCAAACAGCTTATCAAGCAATTTTCTATCTCGAACGTGCGTGTAGCTTTCAAATTCGTGCCATGTCCGGCGGAACTCTGAACACACCACCACAAGGAACACCTGACCTGTCTTCCAGTCAAAGCGAAAGTATTTTTAACGGTCTTGCCGGTGCATTGGCATGGCCGGGACTGTTGCGCAAATTAGATAAAATTGATTCCTCCTTCAGAGATTAGAATTTATGGATATTAAGAGTAATTATATCCGGTTTGATTGCACGGATGCAGTCACGACAGATATTGAGTCAGAGTTCGATGCCCTCCTGAGTAAAGCGGACAGCATCCGTCAAGCTTTTAGTGAACACCCGCTCCCTTTATTTACACAACTTGACGATAAAGATGATCTAAGCGCCATGCAGGCGCTTGGGGAAAGCGTTCAAGATAGCGCTAAAAGGATAATCGTTCTCGGCACGGGCGGTTCTAGCCTGGGGGCTCAAGTGCTGGTTCAGATTAATGGCTGGGGCACCCCCGCATCTGGCATGGTAAGAGCGTCAGGGCCGGAGATGATTTTTGCAGACAATCTGGACGGTCAGACTTTCGACTTACTCCTTGATGAAACGCAACTTGAAAACACCAAATTTATAGTTGTTTCAAAATCAGGTGGAACAGCAGAAACCATGATGCAACTCTCTTGCGCGCTGACAGCATTGAATAAAGTTGGGCTGGATGCAACGACGCATGTTTCCGGTATCGCAGGGAGTGGGTCAAACACTTTACGCGATGTCGCCGAGCGAGCAGGGTTCCCGCTTTTGCAGCATGCAGATGGCATTGGCGGAAGATTTGCAGTTCTCACAAATGTTGGCCTATTACCCGCATTGCTTATGGGGGTTGACCCTGTGAGTGTTCGCACGGGCGCCTCAGAGGCATTGGCCTGCTTTATGGAAGCACCCATCACAGAGATTCCGTCAGCCATTGGCGCGGCAATGCAAATCGCCCATGCGCGTAAAAACAGGAATATTTCTGTCCTCATGCCATATACGGACAGGCTTGAACGTCTTGGGTTTTGGTATCGACAATTATGGGCTGAGAGCCTTGGCAAAGACGGGCAAGGCACCTGCCCCGTTAACGCACTTGGCCCAGTTGACCAACACAGTCAGGTTCAACTCTATCTCGGTGGCCCTGATGATAAAATATATAATCTAATAACCGCCAAAAATCAGCATCCAGGCCCAAAAGCTCTTGCGAACGCCTGTGATATTCCCGAACTTTCCTGGTTGCAAGGGCGCAGTATTGGGGAGTTGGTCGCTGCTGAAGCCACAGCAACCTATACGGCACTTAAAGAAAACGCACGCCCTGTAAGGCATATTGAAATGGAGGATGTTACCGGACATTCAGTCGGTTACATCCTCATGCATTTCATGCTGGAGACGATTATTGCCGCAGGGTTAATGGAAATTGATGCATTCGGTCAACCCGCTGTTGAGCAAGGAAAAATAATCGCTAAAAAATTAATGTCTGAAAGCTCAGACAAGCGGTAGATCTTCTTCCTGACTCTGTGGTCTGTAGCGGATAATCAGACAGGCAGCAGCAATCAGTACAATCGCGATAGCTTCGTAAAGCAAATTTACCGGCTCGGACTCTTTACCTTGAAGAATAATCAAACGACTGAGAGCGGTCATGGCAATAAATAAGGGCAGTGTAATCGGGATTTTCTGGCTTTTGTAAAAGACTGCCACCATGCCAAGAACCTCCGTATAAATAAACAGAAGCAGCAAATCAGCTAGCTCGACATGACGATTGCTTACCAAATGAAAAATTTCTTCCATTGTCGCGTATAAAGTTGCGAGTGCAATAATACACAGCAGGAATTTTTCAGTAGAAATCAGAATTTTATGCATATTCATATCCTTTTCGAGGTAGAAAGAACTTAGAATAATAAGCAACAAAAACCATAATAATTTGCATGTCTTTGCGCCAACAATATACCTAACAAGCGTCAACCCGTTGTTTTACAAATATTTTCCTGTTTTCATTGCTTTCGATTAGGTAAAGTGTTTTTAAATGACGGGGATGTAAAAGGGGTTAGAAATGTTGCAAAAGATAATACCTGTACTGGTTTTGGCGATATCGGGTGTATTAAGCCTGTCCAACCCTGCACTTGCAGGTTTTGATGAGACGGTAAACGCTGCCTTGGCCCCCATTTCAAAAGCCGTTTCGAGCTTTATTTTCTTTTCCGTACCCTTAAATGGCGCTGACATTCCTCTGATTGTGGTATGGCTAATTGCCTGTAGTATTTTCTTCACTTTTTATCTCAGAGTGCTGACACCGCGGAATATTATAACCTCCTTGAAAATGGTGCGTGGCGATTATGCGGACCCAAATCATGACGGACAAATTTCTCACTTTAAAGCTCTGACGACTGCGCTTTCTGGCACTGTAGGTGTCGGTAATATCGGCGCCGTTGCTTTTGCCATTACTATTGGCGGTCCTGGCGCATTATTTTGGATTATTGTCGGCGGTCTTCTCGGCGCAAGCCTGAAATGCGCAGAATGTACATTGGGTGTTAAATACCGCACAAAACATGCGGATGGCTCTGTCTCCGGCGGCCCGATGTATTATCTTGAGAAGGGTCTAAAAGAAAAAAACCTCCCCGGCCTCGGTAAAATTATTGGGGGTATGTATGCCGCGTTTATCGTCATTGGCTGCTTGGGTATTGGTAATATGTTCCAGTCCAATCAGGCCTATGAACAGCTTCAGTTGGTGACAGGCGGCGCAGAAGGGTTCCTATTTGGTAAAGGCTGGCTGGTAGGCGGCATTATGGCTTTTATTGTGGGGCTTGTATTGATTGGTGGTATCCAGTCCATTACCCGCGTAACCTCAAAACTCGTACCTGGCATGGCAGGTATTTATTTTATCGCCGCACTGATTGTCATTGGCCTTAACATTGAGGCACTCCCTGGTGTTATCACAGATGTTGTGACACAAGCATTTTACCCAGCTGGTATTACAGGTGGTTTATTTGCAGTCATGATTATCGGCTTTCGGCGGTCAACATTTTCCAATGAAGCGGGGCTTGGCTCCTCCTCAATTGCCCATGCGGCAGTGAAAACCAATCAGCCAGCCTCAGAAGGTTTAGTCGGCTTGCTTGAGCCACTCATTGACACAGTCATAATTTGCCCGCTTACTGGTCTGGTTATATTGCTGACTGTCTTCAGCCCAGAAATGGTCGGCGGTGATGTACAGGGCGTTCAACTAACCTCCGCAGCTTTTGAAACAGTCATCTGGTGGTTCCCCAATGTGCTGGCCATCGTCATCGTTCTGTTTGCCTTTTCCAGCATTATCGCCTGGGGATATTACGGTCAAAAGGGATGGATTTATCTTTTCGGGAATAATCCAGCTCAAAATAAGATGTTTTTGCTGATCTACTGCGTGTTTGTTCTCATCGGATGCACCCTAGATTTAGGCGTGATCATAGATTTTTCTGATGCGATTGTTTTTTGTATGGCATTACCGAATGTTTTGGGATTATATTTCTTAGCGCCGGTTGTCAAACGTGAAGTCTGCACTTATCTGGAAAAATTAAGATCTGTTGAAACTTAAAGATTAAGTTTTGCTCGTAAGGCGTGAGATTGTTATGGAGCATCCGTCATTTTCAAATATTGGTGTCACCCCGTTAAGTAATGCCCTGGGCGCAGAGATTGATGGCGTGGATTTGTCTCAACCTCTGGAAAAAGCTCAGTTTGAAGATATTCAAAAGGCTCTTTGTGCTTATGGTGCTATTGGCTTTCGCAATCAGAAGCTATCACATCAGAACCAGATTGATTTTGCCCTGCGTTTTGGAACCCTTGAGGTTCACCCGATTGTAAAGGGTATGGAAGAGTATCCTGAGATTATAAGAATGCACAAACCTGCGGGGAAACCCGCAAGTTTTGGGGTTGGCTGGCACTCGGATAATTCATTCTTTGATAAGCCGAGTCTTGGCTCAATTGTCTATGCAGAAACAGTTCCGCCAGTCGGGGGAGACACATTATTCGCCAATCAACAACTTGCTTATGACATGTTATCCGACGGCATAAAAGAAACGCTTGAGGGGCTGATTGCGATCCACTCTGCAAAGGAAGCCTATACGTCACCCTCAGCACTAGAAAAATACGATTCTGATGGGCCAATAAGTTATACTAAAAGCGATATCATTGAGGATTTTATTGAACATCCTGTTGTAATCAGGCACCCAGTAACTGGGAAAAAAGCACTTTATGTCAATGCCATGTTCACCCATCATTTCAAAGACTGGACGATGGAAGAAAGCAAACCCTTGCTTGAGTTCTTATGCGCACATGCTACGCGAGAGGAATTTCAATGCAGATTCAAATGGGAAAAAGACTCATTGCTCATGTGGGATAACCGCATTGTTCAGCACGCGGCATTAAATGATTATGTCGATTATGACCGCACACTCTACAGGGTAACGGTCAACGGCACAAAGCTAAATTAAACAGCAAATCAATATGTTACATGAAAAAAGCAACCCACTTAGCTGATGCAAGTGGATTGCTCTCATTCGTGTCGTAATATTGGAGGAGCGCTAGTTAAAACTTGTAAGAAATCTTTGTTGCAACAAATTCTGATTTTACATCCCAGTCATCATTATGGTTCTGCTCTAGATAAACCCCAACGGTTAACTTGTCTGAGACTTTATAATCGACACCATAGTTGTTCTGCGCCTCGTAATATTCGCCATCATCATACCCATCTCTATCAATGGCGAATTTAGGCTGGATTTTGGCGTAGGCTTTAAAGGCGCCAAATTTCTTTGCATATTGAAAGCGAAGCCACACATTAGCGAAATCATCTTTGCTTTCTTTATCGAATGCCCGGTATTCAAAACGTGGCGCTACTGAGAAACCATTATACTTAAACGCCTTTGGCAAACTAACACGAAAGCGATGCTCAACATTGCCTTTGCTTTCTTGGTAGCGATAAGCATAGCCATAACCGGCAATCTTTATATCAAATTGTGTCATCCACTTATCAATACGTGAATGATCGCGGTATTTCAGACTCATATTGCCCGACTTGATTGTGTAATTATGTTGCGAGTAGTCAAACGAGTCAGTCGCAAATGAGGGGGTTACCAATAATGCCGTAAACAGTGTTAAAAGGCTTGAACGAATAATTAATTTTTTCATTAAAATTTTTCCACAAAATAACTAACATGCCATCAGTCAAAACTAATGATTGCGCCGCTCATTTTATTTAAATGTAGCAACTGACTGGAAAATGCCCTCTAAAAATTACAATTTTGTGACAAAATGTAAAAAATATTACAAATATATGAATTAATTGTTTGTTTATTTCAATTATGTGTCATTTTTGTAAATGAACATCAAATTTTTCCCTTATAGCGACGAAAATTATTAATGCGTTAAAACTGTGGAAAAAGGGTTTTTATGCCGCTTTAGCTTATTTTTTTGTCTTGTGATAGTTCTCCAAAAATTTTTAAGCTTAATAAGTTAAGTAACATGAAGCGTGGAGTTAGTAATGAGATCATTTTTCTTTTTAATCGGATTGCTGGTAATGACCGCCAGCGCAAATGCACAGGCCGTCTGGCTAAGTTACAGCTATGCTGTTCCACCTGAAAATGAAAAAGCATTTGCAGCAACAATTGACACGTTTACAAAAACTGAAACTTTCAAAAAATTTAACGGTTCAATGATTTTCACACTAAATGCTTTTAATGGCGCAAATGCGGAAACGCACGGGCTTCAGGTTATCTACAAAAGCATGGAAGATTATGAAAAGCTGATGAGTGAAATTAGAAACGATGCAAATTTCACCGCTTTCCGAGAGGGCCTGTCACAAAATAGCTCTTTTGAAAATGAATCTCTATTTCAATGGGTGACCGGCTTCGGTCAAACACCGACCAGTGGCAACAGAGCCTATCTTGCACAGTTCAATATGGTGAAAGACCCAATGGGATATATTGGCGCTATCAGTGCCAATATGAGCAAACCTTTTATGCAAGGCATGCCGGGTGGGTTTGATATCTGGCAATTGCTTGTGGGGGGCGCACCGGGGTTAACCCACGTCGTCGTCTATAATTATGAAAAATTGTCCGACGGTTTTAATTTTGTTAATGCCAGTGTTAAAAACCCCGAATTCACAGAATTTATTGGCTCTCTTAATCAGTTCAGAACGCCTCTTGGTCAAACAGCCACTTACGGTCTTATGACCTATGGCCCATTGTCACCGGCAGATATACGCAAATAAATTTTGCATACCAAAACAAACAAGCTGCTCCTTTCTCAGCAGAAAGGGGCAGTTTTTTAATCGGTAATATTATCAATCAGACTACCCGTATACGCTGTTGTCGACTCACCAGCGAAGAATGAATAGCTGGCAAGAGGATTTGTCGTCGTTGACGACATCCATCCAAAAGTAGATGTTCGGGTTGTACCGTCACGGACATATCTGAATTGTGTGACATCTCGTGTGGCAACATCCCTAATTACGAGCCGCTCTCCTAAAATCGTTTCCAGCCTTACCCGTGGGCCTGACATATCATTATGATGGATTTGATAAACTTTTTTCGATGCGCAGTCTGCAGCTTTGATCGCCCAAGCTGAATAATTTGACGTGCATATACCTGTACCGCCTGAAACCGTCGTAGCGCATGTCCCCGTGCCGCCATAATCGTCATAATCATCGCGTGACCGTCGACATGCCTCCCAAACCAGGACAATGTTAACCGTTGCATCATTAATCGTACTGACCGAAAACCCAATATTTGCCAACCACGCATTATAGGATGTCATGCCATCGCGGAAACCAACCTGACTGACCGGAAACAGCTTGAAGGCATCATCGCTAGAGGTCGCCGTGATGCTGTTCGTACTGAAATAGCTTGCCAAATTTGTGCGTAAATTAGTGATTGTATAATTCGGGTTTGCCGCCAGCACATCTGACAGAAAGCCCGATATATTTACCGCATTGTCGTAAAGCGTGGTCGTTAGATCAGAAAGTGGATGTGGGCTTTGATCACCCGATGTCGCAATTTGGGCAATTTTCCACTTGGCAGAGACCTGTTTCGTGGCGGCTGAAACACTTGTCTGCAATTCAGAAGCCGAGTCCACTGTCGTTGCGTCAAGCGCCGCAATCAGACTTGCCATATATTCCAAAGATGTCGCATCCGTTAAATCCAAACCTGTAGTAGAGAGCCCTTCTACATTATTAATCAATTGCGATGTAAGCGTATGTGGGGAAGCCGCAGATGCGGTCAAGACAGCATCAATATTGCTGATTTGCGTTTCCAACGCATCCACTGAAGCCTGAAGATCTGAGGCAGTTGCTGTTGACGAGGCGTCCAGCGCGGCAAGTTTGGTTGCAAGATAATCAAGCGACGTGCTGACTGTAAGATCCACATCGGACACATCTAAACCCGTAACAGCCGTCAAAAGAGTTGATGTTAGTGTATGCGGCGACGCCGAAGCGGCAGTTAATACATCCTGAACCGCCCCTACATTTGTGGCAATCGCATCATAATCTGTTTTGTCGATACAAGCGCAATTTGACAATGCCGCCGCACAGACCGGATCCGGCGGATCGGTCGCCAGCGCGCATTGCCCCTGATAAGCAAGCGTAGCATTCACAGCATCTTCAAAATCGCTATTCTGCGAAGATGAGTAACCAAACATATTGGCGTAATTAGCTTGTGTCTGATTAATATAGTTACTCAAATAATCACTTTGCTCGGTATAACTACTAAAACCATTACCTCCACTACTGATTTGCGTGGTCGCCGTATCGCGGGCGGATTTAAAATCTGTATATTGCTGATAGGTTAACGTTGAGCAAACAGTGTTTGAAATCACGGGTGATTGATCTTGTCCCCAGCTCGAACAATCCGTGTCATAAGTACCGGCAGCATGTTCGCTACATAAAGTTGACCCGGTAGAAGTTGAAGGAAAACCAAGAGTCAGGCAGCTATCTGAGATGGTCGAAATAACATCGCCATTATATTTCCCTGTACCGGAAGATCGCACACTAAAACCAGCGTGAGAAATACTCGACATCAAAAAAATACCGAGAAAAATATAAATAACTTTCTTAAAACCGAACATACGCCTGCCTCAAGTGGTATTTAACCAAAATTGTTGAAATTAGTTTTACCATGAATAAGCCTCACCATAGGTGTAATTTTTAGCTATTTTTTACCTGGGTGTGGTGTTTAGAGAACTTTCATCGCCGCTTTTCTAGTCCTTGATAAATCAACCGCCAAACAAAAACCGGAAAAAGCAGGTTTTTGACCCACCAAGGTGAAATCCCGACACGCTCGCCATTGGGCGTAAATATCGACAAGCCTTTTTTCTGAACCCCAAGAATTGACCCCCAACGGTAACGTGGCGGCTTAAAAGGCTTCATTTTTTCAGACCGCCCCTCAAGATAAGCTTTAACATTATGTGCGAGAATAAGATGCCCTGCATTCCTTGCAGAACTTCGGTTATCATCTGTTTTGGCAATATCCCCCACAGTGAATACATTGTCATAACCAGCTACACGCAAAAAACTATTGGACTTAACAAAACCATCACTTGTAAGCATGTCAGCGGGGATAAACTCATTATTCGGTGTCAATTTGCCGATAGCCCATAACGTCAGGTCAGCATCAAATGGCTCTTGCCCGGTAGACCAGCTAATCGGGTCACTGGAAAAAGCCTCAACATCTAAATCTGTTGGCACATTTGCCCGATGCAAGGGATGCAAAACGACCCCCTGACTCCTTAAAAATTTTTCGACCTTACGCCGTGTACGCGGATGATAAGACGGCAACGGAGTCTCCTGACTGAAAAACAGATTCACCTCTGCGTCAGAACGCATTTCTTTGATATTGGACGCTACGCTAACAGCTGTCGGCCCGCCACCAATAATTGCCACACGATTGGCAGATAAAATCGCTTTAGATTTTTCAGTCAAATTGCGTTGAACATCGTCATTGTTTTCAAAATGACTTGTTCGCCAGAAACCATTACGCGTGCCGGAGGAAATCACCAGAGCGTCATAAGTGAGCGTCTCTCGCGAACCGTCATACCCAATCAGGCCGATTTTATTTTCATCTGCAATAATTTCCGATACTTTGGCATGACGAATATCAACACCTTTAAGACCCTTAAATCGGTCATAATCAATAAGATAGTTTTCTTCCCAATCTTTAGGTCGCGCCAATCTAGGGCCAAGTTCCTGCCCGCTCACTAGACAGGGTTTTGGGGAAATACCAATAACCTCAAATTTTTTATTAAGCTGAATAGCCGACAACAAGCCGGCGTCACCAAGGCCGGCAATCACAATCCGTTTCCTAACCATTTATCATTCTGCCGGAAACCAAGGAATAATCGCAGATACTTTTTTCATATGCTCGTCATATCCGGGACGGTTTTCCTTACTTCGGTCATCAATAAGCGGTATGCTGACAAAAAAGAACATTGCAGTCATCGCAACCCCGCCTGGCATAATCCACCACCAGCCCTCTGGATGTGCCGCAAGCCCAAACAGCATTAAACCAATCCAGAAACTCATCTCACCAAAATAATTAGGATGACGAGAATATTTCCAAAGGCCTGTTTGCATGATTTCGCCTTCTTTACGGATTGGTAAAAAGGCATGAAGTTGAAGGTCAGCAATTGTTTCAATCAGTATAGCGCCACTTACAACAATAAAAGCAATCCAGTCCAACCAGTTCAATGCATTATCTCCAACACTCACTGCAGCAAAAATCGGCAAGCAAGCGAAGAAAACTATTAAAGTTGGAAAAAGGTGAATAGCTAAAAAATCAGCAATAGCCTTGTGTTTTCCAGCTTTTTCACGGATTGGAGCATAACGCCAATCTTCATGCGTCAGACCTTCCCAATATGTTGCCCAGTTTGCTGTCAATCTAATGCCCCACAGCCAGACAAGAATTAAGACCATAGCCTGACGTGTCGCATCGACATCCGGTGAAACATGGAAAACGAGCCAGTAAACTGCGAGTAAGGGGGGAATAACACTCCAATAGGCATCATAAAAACTCGAATTTTTATAATATCGACCAAAGGCGAAAATAATAACCGTACCAACTAAATCAGCCCACAGGGCATTCAGGAGAAAACCGCTTTGACATACATAAAGTGTTAAAGCCGCACCAAAAATTGTAACTGCATAAGCAATCGAAACAGGAATTAAGTCCTTACTCATAATGTCCAAGACTAAACATCAAAAACATCGAATAGCAAGGAAATCACGCCATAACTCTCGCGACATGAAGATATTAAAAATTAAATCTTTTTTGAACGTGAGCACGGCGTTGCGCCAAAATATCTTGCCTTTGTTCGGGAGACAGCATCGTCTCATCCGGTGGCAAGAAGGTGGCTAGGTCATTAAACTTCACTAATCTTGCAGACGGATTCAGGTTTTCAGCCATAGTGTTTCCGGGCAAGCCATCATAACGCATTAACAAAACACCGCGCATAAACCCCTCCGTATCCAACCAGTTTGAATAGCCGGGGTCATTTTTCGTGAGGATAAAATAATACGCCCCATCCGAGCTTAGAACGGCCTGATCTGCCGTCAGGCTGGACTGTCTATGAGCATAATCCATAGACTCCCACCAATGATGCCCCAACTGAATGGCCTGATATTTTGCCTCAGTCGGATAGGATTTTATAAGTAACGCCTCATCATCTTGAAGATAAAAATGTCCTCCCACCATCACACGCCCAGCAAGCCCACCAGTGGCACTCACATCTCGCGGCTTTGTAAGTGTATTCACCGGAAGCAAAGCATCAAACCGCGTGCGACTATATTCAGGCCATCGCTGAACATTAGTTGCAAATGTGTCGGTTACATCCCGAAGTTTCTCAGCCATATCCGCAGAACTTAAATTAGGATAAGCAGGTCGTGCTTTATCAATACGATCTATGTGAATGTCACCCGGCAACTCAGTTGCCCAGTCCGAATGAATTTGGCGAACCAGCACCCGTTTCACACCTTTTTGCAGTGGCATCCAGTTGCCTTTAACTTTCGGCCCACCCAAAATAAGTTCGAAGCTTCCATCAGGCGCAATCTCCATATCATCTGCATTAAGCGCTGCTAAGGTTTTCGAGAGGGCATCTTCTTCATAAACAGAAAAGGATAAATCAACCTGCGTTCCCTTATGCCCCCATATGCGGTAAACCCCGGTCCCATTAATCAAGACAGATAAATAACGTTGGTCGGCATTATCCATGCCCGATTTAGAGAAAGGATTTATTTCATAAAAATAGGGGAAATCTTTATCACTCAAACTTTCCTGAACACTGTTCATCAGAATGCGTAAAATATGCCTGTAAGCCTCGGCCTGCTCCTTTTCAGTACCATACCATTTGTGACCTTCGACAAAATCTCCAGCCCGAGACATTGCAGAAACCAGAGCATCATAAGTCTCAGGGAGTTCATTTGAAAGTTCTGCTTTTGGGGGTGCATCTGAACTTAGAAGAAAGCTCCCAGCACCTAAAGCCCCGATCACGACCCCGAAAAAAAGTCCTAAAATAAAAAATTTACGCACTGATACATACCCATCTAAGAACGAAATGTTTATTCTTTCTGTCGCGTTTCTTTATCTATCCCCAGCAAATAATCCAGTGAAAGCTTACCAGCTCCTTTCACAATTTAAAGTAAAAGGCACTGATCTAGAAAATTCTATTCAAAAAAGCTGAGTTGTGCATTTGGCTTTTCCGCTGGTTTAACTTTAGAGGGGCGGCCTGACCTCTTTGGCTTCCGTCGTCGACTGCCCAACTTTTCATAAACAACTTTGGAAGTTTGACGAAACCCCTCACGACGAAAAACTTCAGCCATTTTCGCTCTAGCTAATTTGACGGCTGAAGCATGTTCGGTAAGCGGAGCAGGATAGGTATCACCAATTTTTAATTGCGCTTTTTGTTGCTGACCCGCATCCATTTTCCATGGCTCATGTATCCAGTCCGAACCAACCTCCTGCAATTCCGGCACCCAGCGTCTGATAAAAGCGCCAGTGGGGTCATGATCCATAGATTGCTTTACAGGATTATATATCCTAACCGTATTTATACCGGTAACACCGGACTGCATCTGTAACTGGCTGTAATGTATCCCCGGTTCATAATCAGTAAACACCTGCGCCAAATGATATCCAGTCTTGCGCCAGTCCAGCCAAAGATTATAACTCGCGAAACTTACAAGCATCGCGCGCATACGGAAGGTAATCCATCCATTGTGATTGAGATTACGCATACAAGCGTCAATAAACGGATAGCCGGTCATCCCATTTTTCCAGGCATCATAATAATCTTGATTATGCTCACTCTCCCGCAAGCCCTCAAAAAAATCATGCATGCATTTTGTTTCTATTGATGGCTGGTCTTCAAGCTTTTGAATAAAATGACACCGCCAGGATAAACGTGACTGAAAAGCGGATAAGCTTCTTCGCGAACCGGGCAATTCGCGTGGATCAGCATTATTTTTATAATGCGACAGTGTTTTTACAACCTCTCTCACAGATAGCGTTCCCCATGTCAGATGAGGAGATAGACGCGACGCATATTGCTCCGACAGTCCAGGTGCGGATAAACATTTCAGATACTGGCTAACGCGGGAGTCGACAAAACTCTTCAACACGCCCTGACCAGCGCTTCGCCCGCCTTGTTGCACCTCGCGACTAATCCACGAGTCTTGGAACACATTTTTCACATCAGGAATTACACCCGAATCAACGCCATCCACTGGACGAAGCGCCTTCGGCATGGGGGTCATATCCTGCGCCATGCGGCGATTACGTTCAAATGACCATTTATCACGATTGGCAAGACGCCTGACAACGCCGTTAGATGGAAACTCATGAAACAGAATTTCATTATCCCGACACCAGTTCAGAACTCGCTTATCTCTCTCATAAGTCCAGCCATTGCCTGTTTCCTCATGCGCATAAATAGATTGCAAATCAAATTGCTTTTGCAAATCCACCAACACCGCGCACACATCCCCTATGCGAACAACCAATGGCATACCCAAGGCCGCGCAATCTTTTCTGAGTTCTGTCAAACAGGCTTCCAGAAAGAGCCAGTGCCGTTCTGACGCAAATGGTTGCGCCCAATAGTCACCCTCAACGACATAAAGAGGTAATACGCTATTGCCAGTTTGGCTCGCTGCTTCTAACGGAGCATGATCCTGCACACGTAAATCACGCTTAAACCATACAATATCAATTTTTTGGACCGCTTGTTTGGGCAAACTAACTCCATAGTAGTATGAATTGATTAAGTTAGTTTAAAATTGATATTTGACCATTAAGCCTAGTCAGACACGACCTGAATAAAATTATCAAATTTTCAAAGGAAACTTTAAAGCGCCCTGATTGTCTCTAACAATTCAATCAAAAGTATTGAATTAATTATTTTAGTTAGTCATTAGTGTTACTTAATTGTCATAATGTTTTCAGAATATGCATAATCTTCAATCCCACAAGCTCTCCAAGCAGCACTGATTAGTGCAGTCCATTCCGGACTGTTTTCTTGCCAGTTTGTTATTTTTTTTCGCAGTTCCCAGGACTCAGTTCTATCCACACATCCAACATCACCGTCACCATAAATTCCACAACTAACATCATGCTTATAAGGTGAATTTTCGCGTTCATATGCCATAACTTTATTTAGATATTTTAACGACTTATCTGCATCACCTGGACACTTGTTCTTATATATAAAAATTAAATCATCCTTGTTAGCTAAAACCTGAGGTAATGCTTGCGAGGCACTAAAAATTCCGAAAAAAACAATAAAATATTTAAAAATATTTAACCTCACGAAATACTCCTGACTACTCGAGCCTTAAGATATCTAATTGAAACCCAAAATCATCGACCTCACAGACACGCCAACCCTCCCTAATTAGCGTATTCCATTGGTCATCATTTTCTTGCCAAGCTACATTAGCCTCGTAATCCTCAACTGAATTGGTAACTACCACACATCCCATCATACCGTCATTCAAACGACCACATCTAGAAACCTGAGGTTTAGGCTGATTTTTAAACTGATACTCAAAAAGCTTTTCATATTTTTTCATAGCACCTTCGATATCTTTGCATTCATTCTTAAAAAAATAAACAACCTTGCCTTTTTCTATATTAATTTGAGCAAAAGTTTGGTTTGGAAATATTAGAAAGAAAAGAGTTAACAAGGTAATTATTCGCATCATATGCACATTTACTTCCTTTCTAGTATTTCTTGTTTAAAAGCAAAATTATCTATCTCACAATAATCCCAGGCTTGGGAAGCGAATTCGAGCCACTTATCGTCATTTGCTTGCCATTCTTGGATCGCATCAAATGTTTTACGGGACTTATGCAAAATGACACAACCTGCTGAGCCATTATCATATGCACCACAAAAACCATTGAAGGTATTGGGAAATTGGGTTTCTTGATAAGAAAGCATTTCATTAAAAATGGGCATTGCTTTATCAGGGTCTGCACATTTATTTATACCAACAACGGCAAATGAGTACATTTCATTTATTCGTTTTATCTTAGAAGACTGAGCATTAACTTCGTAAACCCAAAAGCATAATAAAATTATTGAAAAACCGATTAATCTCTCAAACACTAAAACTACTCCACAAAAAATCCTATCTTTTTAATTTATAATAAAGATTAACTTTTGCAATTTTTGGTAATAATGCATTTAATATAATCCTATTTAGAGTTAAGTCGATGTTTGGTAAGTACAGTCTTTTTTTCTTTATTTCTTTATTTTTATCTACAGCCTCAAATTTAGCTGGTGAGGTAAAAGTAACTTCGCCAGAAGAAGTTGGTTATTCAACTAAAAAATTGATGGCCCTCAAAGATATTCTTGATCCTTATATTCAAGACGGCAAATTACCCAATTACATGTTGTCCTTATACCGTGAGGACAAAAAAATTTTTGAAATAATGAATGGGACTACAGATTTTGATTTCAAAAAACCAATAAGAGGTAATGATATTTTTTGGATAGCTTCTATGTCAAAACCAATCACCTCACTCGCAGCACTTCAACTAGTTGAGAAGGGGAAGTTAAACCTAGACGATCCAATTGATAAATATCTGCCTTATTTTTCCAATCCAATTATCGCAATTGATGGAAATATGTCATCAGAATTAAAGCCTGCTAAAAACAAAATCCTAATAAAAAATTTACTTACTCATACATCTGGACTTACTTATGGATCAAGTATCGCGAAAGAAAACGATGTTTCAAATCTGTATGACGGCATAGACCCTATGAGCCCATCAAGATCTTTAAGCGACTCGGTAAACTTAATATCTGAGTTACCTCTTATTGCAGAACCCAACACAGAATTTAACTATTCAGTAAGCTTACTCGTATTGGGCCTAATAATTGAAGATATAACCGGTATGCGTCTTGGCGATTATCTTGAAGAAAATATATTTAAACCTTTAAATATGATAGATACTGCATTTTACATTGATGTTAGTAAACACGATCGAATTGCAGATCTTTTTCAAGCAAAACGAGTAACCGTTCAAGTTCCAGGAGAAAACCTTTCGTTTGAACCTAGCCCTCTAACCAAATGGTGCAAAAACAAGAAAATGGCTGATCATGGCGGCGAGGGTCTTTGTTCAACAGCTGCGGATTATCATAAATTTATTCAGCTATTAATGAATAAGGGAGAGCTCAATGGAGTTCGGATCCTGGGTGAAAAATATACCAATTTAATGCTGACAAATCAGATGCCGTCAGAAGCAGGGGAAGCACCTTTAACTAACTTTTTCGGCCCAGTAGCAAAAAACTTACAATTCAGCTACGGGCTTGGAATAAGTTTGGATAGAGAACTTACAAAAACAAGATATTACTGGTGGGCTGGTGCTGCGAATACTTTTTTTTGGTTTGATACAAAAACTAAATTGCATGGTGTCTTTATGACTCATCACCTCCCAGTTTTGTATAATATTATTGATCAACTATATAGTGTTACAGACAATTCGAAGTTGTAATCACAATGCAAATTCGTCATCTTTTATCTGTTATAATAATCTTATCTGCATTAATTGCTGCATCGCTAACAGCACTCCTATTTAATCTTCGTGATAACGCGTCTTCTTCATTTCGTCTGGAAAATGAAAAGAAAATATTTGAAGACCGATTTAAATCTATTATTCAAGAGGAAGACATAATAATAAATAATTTCAGCCCAACTGGCATTCGGTCATCTTTTTTTGACTCAAGAAACTCCAAGCCACTAGATTTTTCTCGTAATCAAGCAAATTATTTTAATAATTTACAATCATCAAATGTCACTGAAAACCCAATCCATTTAAACATTTTAAATGGTCGTTATAGAAGTCTAAGTCGATATTTTACACCATTTTTCCTTCGTGAAATTGAAGGGAGCGTACCATCATTTTATTCATTCTTGAAAATTGAAGATTTGAGCGAAATGTCGTGTCGATCTGACCCTAGATTAGAGGTCTCACCTTGTGCAGGAAGAACAGAAGAAAATATTCTAATCACATCAAACCGTGAAAAAATTTTTTCAGATATCATAGAGACTAAAAGTTCTTGGTCAGGCTTTATGGCAGTTAAAAACACTGTTCAACAGAGTCGATGGCAGGAAGCCAACATGAAATTTGGTTATCTGAGAGTTAAAATTTTTCCTCTTATTGCTGACGATAAGGTTATTGCATTTGGTATAATTGGAAGGGAAATTGAAAGTGCAATTAAATCATTTGCAGAGGGTTTAGTTGCAGATGCTGAACTTGTTTATATCCCAACACTAGACAGCCAACTTGAAAATACAAGAAATCAAATGCTTAAAAGCCGAATGGAGATTTCCAGATTTCTTATTAACATAAATAAAAACTTTTATGTCGATGAACAATCTGGACAAGAAGCAATTAGACTTGATTTCGGAGAAAACAGGGATCTTTTTGTAGTCTTATTTAGAGATATCTCTAACCTTTTAAAAGAACAGAAACTAATTAATCAGCAAGTTGCACCATTAGGGTTTATCATCCTAATTCTACTCGGAATTATAATTCTTGCTGTTCAGAGAAGTATTTTTAAGCCTCTAAAAGAGGCCGTAGATGCACTTAAGAGTCTTTCTGAACATAATACTGATTTAGTAATCCCCGAACGCAAGGGACTATTATCAAGTGATAATGATGAAATTGGACGACTTCTGATGGCTCTTAAGAATTATGATGCGACAACAAGAGAGCTGGATCAAATTAAAACTTTGTCCAAAGAGTTGGAGAAAGCAAAGGATGAAGCTAACAACGCCAATGAGGCTAAAAGTTTATTTCTTGCTAATATGAGCCATGAATTAAGAACACCACTTAATGCAATTATTGGTCTCGCATCATTGTTAAGAGATGATGTGAGAGAAGATGAACTTGAGGATTATTATGAGCCGCTAGATAGAATTCATCGGGCCAGCAAACATCTTTTGTCATTAATAAATGATGTGCTTGATGTATCAAAAATTGAAGCTGGTAAAATTGAGCTTTTCATAGAAAATTTTGACCTCAATGAAATAATTGACGATGTCATTTTCAGCTCCACTGAGCTAGCAAACCAAAACAATAATGAGTTGAACACTAATATTATTGACGAAATAGGGCTTATTAACTCTGATAGAACTCGTCTTCGTCAAATTATTTACAATCTAATATCAAATGCCTGTAAATTCACCGAAAAAGGTAAAGTTACCCTATCAACATCTTTCGCTGATGATGAAAAAGATACTTTTCAAATTGCAATTACTGATACCGGTATTGGCATGACAGCTGATCAAGTAGCCAAATTATTTTCATCTTTTACTCAAGCTGACAGTTCGACAACTCGAAAATATGGAGGCACTGGATTAGGATTATCCATCTCAAAACAACTTTCAGAAATTATGGGGGGATCATTAGAAGTTGAAAGTGAAGAAGGTATAGGGTCAACATTTATTGTCACACTGCCAATAAATTCCAATAATCAAGACAAACAAAAAGATAATCGTAAAGCTGAAAAAGTAACAAAATTACCTATTAAGGATAGCACGATACTTATTATTGATGATGAACAGAGTGTTGTAGATATTTTATCGGAGCAACTTAGACGTAAGGGTTTTGAGATAATCAGTGCTAAAAATGGAGCTGATGGTATTACAATGGCCGAAAAGTATATGCCTGCAGCAATAACTCTTGATATCCTTATGCCAGAAATGGATGGCTGGGAAGTGCTCAAACAGCTCAAAAAAAATAAAAAATTAAAAGATATTCCGGTGATTATTTCTTCAATAATAGATGATAAGAAGACTGGTTTTTCTCTTGGCGCTAGCGATTTTATATCCAAGCCTGTTGATAAAGACGAACTTTCAAATGTACTTGGTAGGTTTTTTAATTCCTTCAGTAATAAGAAAGTCCTAATAATTGAGGACGATAGTGACTCCAGACTTTATCTTAAAAGATTAATGGTAGATTTAGATTTAACGGTTTCAGAAGCAGAAAATGGTAAAAAGGGTATTGAATTTCTTAAATCTTGCGACATTGTCCCTGATTTAATTTTACTTGACTTAATGATGCCTGAGATGGACGGATTCCAATTTGCCGAAGAAATAAAACTCCTCGAGAAATGTGCCAATATTCCTATTGTCGTCATTACCGCTTTGGATTTAAACCCTGCAGATCACTCAAGAATTATTAAAAACGTAGATAGCGTATTCACAAAGGGGCAAGTTAAAGCAGATGAAATTTCGGAAAAAATATTCTCCTTACTATTAAAGGAAAGGAATTAAACATGGCCAAGATACTCTACGTCGAGGATAACGACGATAATATATATATGCTTAAAAGGTGGTTGAAACGAAAAGGTCATGAAGTTTTAATAGCCGAAAACGGCGCTGACGGTGTAGATATTGCCGAGCAAGAAATGCCTGATTTAATTTTAATGGATTTAAATTTACCCATAATGGACGGCTGGACGGCGACGACAAAAATTAAAGAAAATGAAAAAACCTCCAGCATCCCTGTCATAGCTCTTTCTGCTCACGCAATGAGTGAACATAGAGAAAAAGCTTTAAATTCTGGCGCTGACGATTATGATACAAAACCCGTGGATGTTGACAGGCTTTTATCCAAAATGGGTAAGTTTCTTGATTAATTTATAATATGATGCGATTTCTGCCGCCATTTTTTGCTTCATATAATTTTTCGTCAGCAAATGTAAGATAAGAAGAATAATCACCATTCATATCATTTGAATGAGCAATTCCACCGCTGATTGTCATTGAAATTTTTGAATTGTTAATTTCCAATTCTACTTTTTCAATAGATGACCTAATTCTTTCACATATAATTGACATATCATTAATAGATATTGGCTGACAGGCGCATAGAAACTCCTCACCCCCTAACCTGCCAACAAGGTCAACTTTACGAACATTCGCAGAAATAGTTTTAGCAACGAATTTTATTGCTTCATCTCCTGCATCATGACCATAGGTATCATTGATTATTTTAAAGTGATCTATGTCAAAAATAGCAACTGCATACTCTTTTCCATTCTCTTTAAGTTGAGTATCATATTTTTTAAGATCACCAATAATCTTTCTTCGATTGCTTATACCCGTTAATTGATCAGTATTAGCTAACCTGAATAGATCATCTTGAAGAATTTGTTTTTCAAGAACTGAAGCAACTTTGATTTCTAATACTGATAATTCAACAGGTTTGGCAAGATAGTCATTTGCGCCATTTCTCAAACAAGTCACAATACTGCGAGGGTCATCTAGACCGCTAATAATTATTACAGGGATTTTTTTATGTTTATCAACAAGCCTGAGTTTCGTTAAAACCTCTATACCATTCATATCTGGCATTATAAGGTCCAATAAAATCAAATCTGCATCCGTCTTCTCCAGAAATTTTAGAGCATTAGCGCCTGAGTCCTCTTCGTGTACGTCATAACCACGTTGCTTAAGGCGTCTGCTAAATATTCCACGATTGATATGATCATCATCAACAATGAGAATGCGCTTGCCTTTTAGTCTTTCATTCGACGCATGTTTAAACTCGGAGGCATCAATTGAGGAAAAAAATTCAGCAAGAGAGTTTCTCTGGTTTTTATCTTTATTTTCAATTGCTTCTAACCTAATTAGACCATCAACTTCTATGGTTAAATCATTTGAAATATCAATAATCTGCTTAATTAAGACTCGAAGCTCTTCATCTGAGTCCTGACAATCGTCGAGAACTAACTTTGAACAACCCAGAACTGCGTTTATTGGATTTTTAATATCATGTCTGATTTTTTGGAAATCAAATTTACTAATATCTTGAGTGTTAATATCATCATTATAATGCTCGATCAAAGCCACAAGCTTATTTGAGGCACTATGAATTTGATAAATATCTTCTATTGTTTCCTCAGATAGACCATCAAAATTTCGAATTATCTCATTGCAAATACCAACAATTGACTGACTTGGAAAAAGAATTTTCTCTCTAAATTCTGTAATATTTTCATTTTTTGAAATATTAGACATAATCAGTTCAACGATAGGTTATTTATTATTTTAACATTTCTAATTTGTTTTCAGATCGCAAATATTCAATGAATTCATTAAAAAATTTTCTGAAATTTTCATCCTCAACAAAATCAACAGCAAAAAAGTTTTTATTTTCGTCCACCCTTACAATTTTTCCTTTAACTCCCCATCCTTCATTTCCAGATTTATGCGGAAAGACTATAATAATTTCAGCTTCAGTATTAACTACTGCTTCAAATTCATTTTTGATTAATCCCGCACCAGTTCTACTAAAATCAATTACGGGACAATGATGTCCGTCAATAAAAACATTGACTGGTAATTTGTATCTGACGCTTTTTCTAGTGCTCATAAATAGACCTAAGAGATAAATTTTTCAGGTTTATGAAAATAATAGCCTTGTACCAACCTATATCCATATGACTTAAGCAAATTAATAGTTTCATTATCTTCAACGCCCTCAGCAATTAAAGTCAAACTTCTTTTGTTAGCTATGGAAATCATTTTCCGATGAAAAGAACTTTTCAATGCTTCTTCACTGATAGATATGCTTCTATCTAGTTTAACAAAATCAAGCGGAAAAAAATCTAGTGCATCAATTTCTATATCTGTTGCACCATAGTCATCTAGACCTATCTGAGCACCAGCATCTTTAAGATTCTCTGCAATAGGTAAAAATTTTATATAATCACTTTGCGTAAATATTTCAGAAATTTCTA